>CALLVX010000001.1 GCA_938010765.1 uncultured Flavobacteriaceae bacterium
CAAATATTCATGCAGCCAGACCGCCCAATTTTTGGAGGTCGATAATTTGTTGCCCTCTAAATTTAAAAATTCGTTTGCCGGTACATTCTCCGGTAAAATGTAACTCCCCTCCGCTTTTAACATGGTGGGGAAAATAATACAGTGAAACACGATATTATCTTTCCCGATGAAATGGAGTAGTTTGGTGCCTTTATCTTTCCAATACAACTCCCAATCCTTCCCTTCTCTTGCGGCCCATTCCTTGGTCGAAGAAATATAGCCAATAGGCGCATCGAACCAAACATAGAGTACCTTGCCCTCACCGCCGGGTACCGGAACGGGAATGCCCCAATCAAGATCTCGTGTTACGGCTCTGGGTTCCAAACCGCCATCGATCCAGGATTTGCATTGCCCATAAACATTGGTTTTCCAATCTTTCTTATGCCCTTCTAAAATCCATTCCCTTAGAAAATCTTCGTGCTTGTTTAAGGGTAAGAACCAATGTTTGGTTTCCTTTAAGGTAGGAACACCGCCAGTGATGGTCGATTTCGGATTGATTAAATCAGTGGCGTTTAAGGATGAACCACAGTTTTCGCACTGATCGCCATAGGCTTCTTCATGACCACATTTAGGGCAGGTACCGATTACAAAACGATCGGCAAGAAATTGTTGTGCCTCCTCATCGTACAGCTGGGCGGTGGTTTCTTCAACAAAATCTCCCTGGTCATATAATTTCTTAAAAAATTCGGAAGCCGTTTGGTGATGTATTTCACGGGAAGTTCTCGAATAATTGTCAAAGGTGATACCGAACTCTTGAAATGACCTACGGATCATACCGTCGTAAGTATCGATTACTTCCTTGGGCGTAATTCCTTCTTTTTTGGCCTTCATTGATATGGCCACGCCATGCTCATCGCTACCGCAAACAAAGGCAACATCCTTTCCGATAAGACGAAGGTAGCGGGCATAGATATCGGCAGGGACATACACCCCGGCCAAATGGCCAATGTGAATAGGGCCATTGGTATAGGGTAATGCTGCCGTAATTGTATAACGAGCTGGGTTTGAACTTTGTTCCGACATTCCTCAAATATTTGAGGCACAAAAGTACTGATTTTGGTCTGAGTTGTCCCTAAAGATTTGAAAAGTGGCTTTGATTGCAGTTGGTCGATAGAAAGGTGTACAAAATGTGGTATTTCGTCGAATTTACCTAGCAGTAGTGGTAGCTTGTCGAAAGGGTATACGAAACTGCAAATGAATAAGTTATAAAAGTAAGAATAATCTTATAAAAATATATCTATGAGCAATGGCAACCTAAAACAGTTCAAACTAACAAAGAACCTTATTGAATCCCAGTTAGAGGATAAAGCCGAGGAACCTTCTTCCGACGCAATTACACGAGTATACAAGAATAAGCACAGTAGAGTTAAGAAAGCATTGAATTTCGAAACAAAAGGTACGAAACCAAAACTGGCGTAAAGGCTCTTTCTTTTAATTAAAAAATAAAGCCTTCGAAAGTATCTTGTTCATACTTCGAAGGCTTTATACCATTTTGGGGTAGATCAGGGGACGAAAAGCGTTTCTAAAAATACCTCGTTTAATCAGATCAAGATACCATGACCGATTTACTCATTTTTTGGTTTTGCACTTGAATTCTGTAAATATATTTACCGGTAGACAGTTGTTCCGGCATGCGTTCGCGAATGTTTATTTCCGTTGCCCCTTCGAGCATCATTTCATTGAAAACCGTACCTACTTTTTGCCCTAGGATGTTGAATAATTGAATATCAACATGGGCACTAAAGGGCATTTGCAAATAAATATGCGGAGTGGCGTCCGTTGGGTAGAAAGGCTTGTGAACGATAGCGTTCAGCAATTCTGGATTTGGCGTTGTCGGATCCACCGATTGTCCCGGTTGTTCAGGAAGGGTCGGTTGCCCGTCGCTATAGGCAATGTCGGGGAAATCGGTGCCACTACAATTGAAGCCAAGGTTCACAGGCTCATAGGTATAACCGGCCAACAAATGTTGTTCTACCAAAGGTATCGGAATACAAAGCCATTCTGCCATTACTGTCGCATAGAGGTTCCGGAAGTCCATGGTCATTTCTAAATTACCACGATTGTTACCATCTAAAGTAGGATGTTCACCTACAAAGGCACTTCCGTTGAGCCCTGTTCCGAAAAACAAGGTCGGGGAAGCTTTCCCGTGGTCGGTTCCATTAGAACCGTTTTCAAAAATTCGTCTTCCAAATTCAGAGAAGGTCATACTCAAGACCTTGTCATCTTGTTCTGTAAAGGCGATATCATCGTAAAAGTTATCGATGGCTACCGATAAATTGGTCATTAATCGCTCGTGTGCCAAGGGTTGGTTGCCATGGGTGTCAAAACCACCCATAGAAATCATGTATACCTTAGTACCAAGATTTCCTTTAATTAATCGTGCCAATAGTGCGAGTTGTCTCGCAAAACTGTTTTCTTGATATTCTATCTGGTTGCTACCACGTTGGTATGCCTCATAGATCAGTCCGGAATATTTTTCGGTGGTGTTGGCAACTCCTCGTAAGAACTTTAATTGATCTCCGTACATACAATCTTGAAGTTCGGGTGCATCAAAGCCATAGTATTCACCATCGTCAACAATTTTTTCCAATTGTTCGATACTGGAAGCAACAAAGGCATAGTTCGTTTCTTCGCCTTGAAATACCAAGCTGCCGAAATTACCTATTTGAACTGCCGCTGGCGCAGCAGGCGGATTCATCAAATAATCTGGATAACATTGTTCAAAATGGCGTCCCATCCACCCTGTATTTTCTCCGGAAAAACCAGTAGTGGTAAGGTCTGTATTAGAAAAAATATCACTTCCTGTAAAATGGGATAAGCTCTGATTGTTATATCCTACACCGTGTACGGCTTTGAACTGGCCTTCATCCCACATGGGTTGTATTGCCTTCATATACGAAGGTACCCCATATTCATCGGTCATCTTTAATACTTTACTCTCAGGGATATAAATATTGGGGCGCGCGTTTGCATAGGTGTCATAGAACTCCAAAGGAATTACGGTACTAAGGCCGTCGTTTCCTCCCGATAGTCTAATTAGGATCAAAATATTATCAGTTTCCGTATCGGCAATCGCCGTTGTTAAAGGTGATGGGGCGGAAGCGGTCAAATATTGACTTCCCAATAACATTGAACCCGAACCTGCGATGCCCAGCGCTTGAAGAAAAGAGCGCCTGCTCCAATCTTTGTGCTCTTCGTCGTGGCCTTCGTGTTCCTTTCCTTTATATGGAGTGTTATCATGAATATCGCACATAATCGTAGGTTTTATTTTAATTGGTATTCGGGTTCTCTAATCAGGTGTTTCAATAGGTCATATACCTGGGCATTTGCAAATGGCAGCAACATGTTCCAAGATCCGTTTTGGTACACGGTATCTGACTCGTAGCGTTCTCTAAAAACGGTATAGGCCGTTGTATAGTAGACGTCTTCGATAAAACCTTTGGGGGTAATTTTATGAATAATGGCACGGGCTACCTCATCAGGGTCGTTTGTTGTGGTTCCGCCGGCTCCTGTGGCTTCGATTCCGAAAGTTCGAAATTGCTCTTGGTCGCTAGACCAGAATTCATCGATGAACATTTCGAATGTCAGCCAACGCCCGATCATAAAGTTGGTATTGATCCAGGAACGGTCGCGCTGCCATCCGGCAACATCTACCGGAGAAAAAAGACGTTGGCTCAAGAGCGAACATTGATCGATCGCTTGGCCTAAAACATCATCGTTGTAGGCAAAGTTAGTTTCCTTGATGAAGTTTAAATACAGGTCGAAAGGGCTTTTAATGATGACCCCAATAGTGGTGTCATCAAAAAAGTGTTGACTTTTAAATAGTTGGCGTAATACCGGGGCAATTTCAAAATTGTTGCCCAAGAAAGTTGTCGCCATACCATCTATAATGGTCTGTGCGTTTCCTGCATCATCTTTTGAATCTGGATGCACAAAAAACTCATACAGTTTTCGACAGATAAATTGAGCGATTTCGTTCGGGCGCTCATCAAAAAGGATGTTGATGACATCATCATAACCCCAGTTCCCGGTCTGTCCGAAGATGGTTTTATTTTCGTTATTAAAACGTTCGGGGTTAAAAGTTACCTTGGTGCAACCTACTTCCCCGCGTTCGGTATAACCGGTAAGGGCCTTGGCCGTTTCTATAATATCTTCTTCGGTATAGTTGTTACCTTCTCCGAGTGCAAAAAGCTCGTATAATTCACGTCCGTAGTTCTCATTCGGATTGTTTCCGTTATTGAAAACCCCATCTAAATAGTACAGCATTGCACTGGTAAGACCAATTTCACTGATAAAGGTTTTGAAATTGCCCAGCGCGTTACGCTGAAGACAATCGGTATACTCGGCCAAAAA
Source organism: uncultured Flavobacteriaceae bacterium (assembly GCA_938010765.1). Taxonomy (GTDB): domain Bacteria; phylum Bacteroidota; class Bacteroidia; order Flavobacteriales; family Flavobacteriaceae; genus Pelagihabitans. Next base: position 4,393 of record CALLVX010000001.1, read on the forward strand.
TGCAGCACAGTCGTACACTTGCAGTTCTGTTACCAAATGATTGCTCCAGAAAAAGCTCATACGATCTTTTAGACCATTGTCTAACAAGTTGTTCGTATAGGCCAGTCGCCAGTCGCTAATCTGAGAGGCCCTAAGTTGACGGGCTTGATCGTCATCGGCCGGATAGTTGGTGTTGGTCCAGTTGGCCCATGGGGGTGCTGGTAATACGGGAGCCGCAAGCGCTTGATTCACCAGGGTATCTACCAAGGTTCCCGCGTTTTGACCGGTGGCTAGGGCAATAGTCTGTACTGAAGCACTAAACCCCAGTCTTCTGTACAAGTGCGCCGCCTTGTTCGCATCCAAGGCAGTTCCGTACGGCGCTAATGTAGAGGTGTTACAATTAACGAAATATTCCATAGTTTGTAGGCTTTAAGAACCGTTCATGTGTGTAGGGGCTATTCTTAACGCTTAAACTTTTGGGATAGTGTCTTTATCCTG
>CALLVX010000002.1 GCA_938010765.1 uncultured Flavobacteriaceae bacterium
GCACCTTTGCATAATAATCTACTTTAGTGGTCGATGATAACTTGGATAAAAGAGCTTCAGGAACAACTCCCAATAATTGGCCAACTGAAATTTTGTGGTCTTTAAATACTGACATAACAGGTTGAATATCAGACATTAAGACATAAAAATAATATTAGGAAAACAAACTAAAATACTGATAATCAGTTAATTAAACCTTGTCTGGTTATGCCCCGTAAAACAAAAAAAGTCGGAAGAAAAAATCTTCCGACCATGACTGGCCTAGTAGGTTCCTTTTTTTATTCATGAAGTTATTTTAGAGCTGTTTCCATTAATACAAAATAATTGCATCCCATTTAATTTTTAATTGTGGTATAAACCTATTGGGCAGTGAACAATAGCAGTACTACTTTCAATGGTATCCCTTTAATACCAGCGTATCTACCAACCTTGCCCTATATCCAAAAAATAGTCCCTGCCCCTTTTAACAAGTTGGGGGATTTTACCCGTTTTCTATACTATAATATAAAGCAGTACCTCTAAGATACCGAAATGCCCCTATCGGGAACGGTGTAGGTAAACTACCTCGGGGCGAGCCCGCGAGGCATTAAAAGGAAATTTAACCTTGATTTCCGCGCAGGCCTGTCCGAACACTTGTTGTTCGCGTCTCGGAGCATTATAAGTAAAGGATCGCATTTTGGCCTGAAAACCTTCCCTGCCGCAATTATCAATCCGCTTTATGGGTAAAAATAGCTCCAAATTTAACCAAGGTTAACCATACGAGGGTTCCTCGAATAGAAAAGTATTGGTCTGGTTCCATATAGTATCGTAAAAAGCAAAAACTATGCACTAAAGTGCATAGTTTTAACGAATTATTTAGCCCGATAGAAAGTACTTTTATTTTACCGTCAATGTATTATCGGTGGCGGTCGGGTTCATCGGACAGAAATATACATATTCCCCTTTTTCCAAAACTGTTGGTTTTGAGCTTTGTTTAGCGCCTGTTTTCACTACCTCGGTCACATAGGCCGTCTGAATATGATTTTCTGGCTTGCTCACGTCTTTCCCTTTTTTGACCAAAACGAAACCTACTTCGTGATCCACGCCATTGTTTGCAATTTCAAAGACATAGGTGCCGGCCGAAACAGTCAAATTCTTTTGGGTAAACTCCCCTGGAGTCTGTTCTAAACTGATGACTTTGGCTTCTTTCATCATCTTGTCTTTCTTAATCATTTTGTCTTGTGCGTTTGTAGAAAATACCGCCACAAAAAATACCGCTACTACTGTGATTACTTTTTTCATGTTTACTTGTTTTTTACTCCTGTAGATACAGGAATCATTATTATTAATAGTTGTTTTGGCTATACTCGAACGGATAGCCTTCGTTGTATTAAACTTCTATTGTTTCGAAAGGTGCAACCCCCGGAAAATCTACTGGTACCTGCGTAGTTTTGTGTAGGTAATTAGAAATTGTTTTGTCACCTACCAAAACGATGGTATCGATTAAGTTTTCCTTCGTCCACCCGGCATTGAAGAAATTTTCCAATACGGCCTCGTCGGTGGCACCTCTATTTTCTGTACTATTTCGCGCCAATCTTGCAAGGGCATCCAGTTTCGTGTCGAAAGAAGCACGGCCTTGTCTTAGTTCTAAGATTTCCGTTTCAGAAAATCCGTGCATTTTTCCAATTGCCGTATGTGCAGATAAGCAATAAACACAACCATTTACTTCACTCACAGCCAAGTTGACTACCTCTTTCTCTTTTGCTTTCAAAGAAGTCTTTGCATTTTGAAGGGCAAGGTAATTGCTCAAAGCATTCTCTGAGTGCGCATAGGTGGCAAATAAATTAGGTACAAAGCCAACGGATTTTTCCAAGTTGTCGAATATCGCTTGATTCGCAGTACTTACTTCTTCTCTTTTAGGGACATTAAATGTGCTCATTATAAATTGTTTTTATGGGATTCCCAGATAAACAGGAATCATTGTTATACTTGTTTTATAAATTCTAATTATCGTTCAGAACGTATTTTGCTAGAGCGCTATAAAAGGTTTCTCGGCATCACAATAAAAATCATGGTGGTGTTTTTGCTCGCAATGCGCACTAGAGTCTAGCGCTTTTACTTCCTTCTTTTTAGACCGTCTGAAAATCTCAATGATATTAAAAATGGAAACTTGTTTTATGTTCATCTTCGTGCTGTTTTTTAATTAAAAGGCAAAGATGAGACAGAAATGTAGGGTGGTGTTAGGAAGGGTTGCCCGAAGACTTGTATATATTTCCCTTTAACCCCGAATGATGCATTAGAACTTTGTCATGAAGGTTAAAACTGCAATAAAACATGATGTTTAATAAGTTTAAGCATAGCACCGCGTTGGGTTTTGCATTGGTTTCAAGCTGTAATAGACTTTCTAATGCATCATTCGGGTTAATGAGAAGCAACCTTCGTTTCACGATATTCTGTAGGTGATTGCAATGTCATCTTCCTAAAGAAACGACTAAGAGCAGGATCTTTAAATCCCAAATCAAAGGCAATTTCTTGATTTTCTTTGCTTGTGAACCGCATTCGTTTTTTTGCCTCCAAGGCCACCCGCTCTAACATAATTCGCTGTGATGATTTTTGGTTGTTCCTACTAAACAAATTCGAAAGGGTCTTGGGCGATTTGAACGATCAACCGATCTTTAGCCAAGCGCGTAGCAATAATGATCAATCGTTTTAGGAGCATTTGAAGCATATCGCCCTATATTTTATCGGTATGGTAATTATGGGTACATCTTGCATGCCGAAAAAAAGAATTCCGTTACATGATATTTCTTCATCATGATCCGAGATACAGTAAAATGCACGATTAAAATGTAAATGCTGTAATAGATGCAATCAATTTTTCAAAGCGGACATGCTGTAAATAAGTGACGGTTACCATCTGATTTGGTTGTAACACAACTTCAAAATCGTCTACCAGCAAGTGCACATTTTTATTGTTCCGATTCCACCGAATTTTAATTGTTCTTTCGGTAATGGAAAATTGCCCCTCTTCTGTGGCAATATCGTCGGCAAGGCCAAAAGTAGCCTCCGATATAGGGTCAAAATACGATAATTTCATAGGGTAACCAGTTTCGAAAAATATGATTTTCGTTCTATTCGTCTCATTTTTTTGTTCATACTTACCAAAGCATTTAAAATTAATATGTGGTAATTATTAAACAAAAATGTTAATCATTCCCATAAATTTTAACCCTGTTCATACTTTTAGTAGTATTGTTAAAAATTGATATGAAGCTGAAAATATTTTATAAGCTTCATACTGCCAAGGATTGAAATTGTTTTGAAGGCGTATGTACAACGGCTATTATTGAAGTAGACTATGGAAGAATTGAATCATTATGATATGGCGGCCCAAAATTTTTATAGGGCGTTAAAAATTAATAGTTTCCCTATTGACTCTTTGGATTGGTATGGGCTTTATTTTGATAGAATTGCCAAAGGAGGTCACGATATCGACATATTGAACAAACTGGCCGCAAAACATCGTTGGCAGTCACGGCCTGAAATTAATCAGGAATTGATCAATAAAGAACATATAATCGTAGTGACCGATGCTCATTTAAAAATAGTATATGCTTCCCATAACATTTCTGAGATGAATGGGTATGAGCTAGCCGAAATAGTGGGCAAAAGCCCAAAGATGTTTCAGGGAGCGCTTACCTGTAAAAAAACGTCTAAATACATTTCTAATGCCATTAAAGACAATAGCTCTTTTGAGGCTATTTTGATGAACTACAGAAAAGATGGTAGTTCTTATAAATGTTGGATAAGAGGAGAACCATTGTTCAACGAAAAAGGAAAGGTAGTGCATTTTATAGCCTACGAGAAGGAAGTAGCGTAAGTGTTTATTTATTAGAAGTAAAAAGCCCCGTTTCTTTAAAGGAATCGGGGCTTTTTTAGGAGTACCGATAAAATATTAAAAATTACAGGTCTCTATTTCGGTTACTCTTAAGGTGTTCACCATGCCTTTTTCTTTGATCGGCATCGCCGCCAAGCTTATCAACATATCACCCACATCTAAAAATCCTTTCTGACAGGCTATCTTGTTCACATCTTCGATCGTCTCATCTGTGGAGACATAGCGGTCATAGTAAAAAGCATGCACGCCCCATAGCAAACTCAATTGGGTCAAAATTCGTTTGTTAGAAGTAAATACAAGAATATGTGCATCGGGTCTCCAAGCAGAAATTTGAAAAGCCGTATATCCACTATTTGTTAGTGTAGAAATAGCTTTGGCCTTAATTTCATTGGCCATAATGGCTGCATGGTAACAGACCGACTTGGTAATGTATCGCTTGGTTCGAATATGAGGCGGATCGTGTGGTACATTGATCAATTCAGACCCTTCTACACTTTTAAGGATACTCGTCATTTTTTCAATTACCTGCACCGGGTAGTTTCCTACAGAAGTTTCCCCTGAAAGCATTACCGCATCGGCACCATCCATTACAGAGTTGGCAACATCGTTTACCTCTGCACGTGTAGGTGTAAGGCTGGTAATCATCGTTTCCATCATCTGGGTAGCAATAATCACAGGTATTCTTGCCTTTTTCGCGCGGAGCACCAGTTGCTTTTGAATCAGCGGTACTTCATGTGCGGGCACTTCAACACCAAGGTCGCCCCTTGCCACCATAAGGCCGTCACAATACGAAACAATCTTATCTATATTTTCTACGGCTTCCGGTTTTTCGATTTTGGCTATAATCGGAATTTTTTCATCGGTGTGCTCTTTGATCAAATTTTGTAAATCAATGAGATCCTGACTGAAACGAACGAAGGAAAGCGCGATCCAATCTACCTTTTTTGATATTGCGAAAATGGCATCTTTTATGTCTTTTTCGGTCAATGCCGGCAACGAAATATTGGTATTAGGAAGATTAACCCCTTTCTTTGACTTCAAGGGGCCGCCCTGTATGACCTTGGCCCGCACTTGGTCCTCACCATTGGTCGAAAGTACTTCGAACATCAATTTACCATCATCTAATAAGATAAGTTCTCCCGGTTGCACATCTTTAGGAAACGAGGCGTAGTTCATATAAACCCGTTCCGCATTCCCCTCAAAAGGTTTTCCTGTGACAAAATCAATTTCATCTCCCGGAGAAACTACGACCTCCCCCGCCATGACCCCAACTCGTAGTTTTGGCCCTTGAAGATCGGCGAGAATCGAGGTATTGGTATTCATTTCGGTATTCAATGCCCGTATCATCTCAATACGCTCGGTAACATCTTCGTAATCAGCATGTGAAAAGTTGACTCTAAAGACATTTACTCCAGCCTCTATCATTTTTCTTAGCACTTCCTTCTTGCTTGTAGCCGGTCCTAAGGTGGCTACTATCTTTGTCTTTTTTCTGGTAGGCATTATAAAAATATTAAGTTGTTCTTTGATTTTAGTTTATCGGTATCTACGGCGTAGGCCGTAATCACCCTTGGTACTTGTAGCAGTGGTCTCAATAGGTCTTTTTCAAGATCTAAGTTATCTTCTTCTACTTTTAAGAAATAATCTACTTCTTTATGCTCTGGCACCAAATGGTGGGTCATAAAAGAAGGTTCCCCTTCGAAAAGGCCTATTTCTTGAACGTTGGCTTCTTGGACACTATTATTGGTTACCAAAGACCAATACCGATCGTTTTGTTCGTCCTTCCATTCGAAAATAGGGAAAGATACTCCTGGCACTAACTGAAGGTCTTTTGTACACCTTTTAAATTTCGACTTTAGGTGTAGATTTATGAAATAGACCAACTCATAATCTTCCAGACTGCTATGCAATGCCATCAATTCATAGGGGTCATCATAAAAATCGTCTAGGATTTTATGCACTGCAGCCATGCCAGATGAAAATTTTGTAAGCTGTAAATATACGCTTAATAACGAACTCTGCCTAGATTAAGGCAACTGAAAGCTTTATTTAAACAAACGACAACGTTTGCGTTACAAATTGTTAAAAATTAAGGACGGTCTATTTTGTTCTGTAGCGCAAAATAGGCGCGCTTAGAAGCGCGTTCTTCGGCTTTCTTTTTAGAAGTAGCCCTTGCCTTGGCGACTACATTTTCACCAATAGAGAGTTTTACGGCGAAATGCTTGAGCAGGTCGTTTCCGGTATCCTCATATACATCAAAATTGAATGGCTTTTTCTGTTTCTGGCACCATTCGATAACCAAACTCTTATAACTGATTACTTTCCCCTCTAACTGTTCTATATCTACATACGGTTCGATGACACTGGAACTGATAAACTTCTCACAATACACATAACCACGATCTAAGTATATTGCGCCAACCAAGGCTTCGAACACATTGCCATGTATATTATCCCCAAAATGGGATTTTGGAATACGGCTTTCCACAAAATCTATAAGCCCTAGATCTTTTCCCAACTCGTTCAAATGCTCCCTACTTACAATTTTAGAACGCATTTTGGTAAGGTAACCCTCGTCTCCCTCTGGTACTTCCTGATACAAGTAATGCGATATGATCGTTCCTAACATAGCGTCTCCTAAGAACTCGAGTCGTTCATAGTTCATCGGGTTCCCGTCATCGTCTCGTTTATTGGCAGATCGGTGTAGAAAGGCTTTCTTATAGAGGTCGAGGTCTTTAGGTCTAAATCCTAAAATACGTTGTATTCCTAAAAAAAAATCCCCATCCACTTTGGGATGGGAATTAAATAAGTTCTTAGGAAAACCCATAGACTAGTTTAGCTTATTTTTTTGAATATTACACACGCATTATGCCCGCCGAAACCGAAGGTGTTACTAATTGCTACATTCACCGCTCTTTTTTGAGCCGTGTTAAGAGTAAGGTTCAAGCGTGGATCAATAGTCTCATCAACCGTTGTATGGTTAATCGTAGGAGGGATGATGCCGTTCTTCATAGCCAAAATGGAGGCAATGGCCTCTATTGCACCGGCGGCCCCTAACAAATGGCCCGTCATTGATTTTGTTGAGTTGATATTGATATTCGGTGCATGATCTCCAAACACTTCCGAAATTGCCTTTAGCTCGGCGACATCACCTAAAGGTGTTGAGGTACCGTGCGTATTGATATGGTCAATATCGGACGGTTTTAAGTTGGCATCCTTTAAACAATTTTTCATTACCTGTATCACCCCAATACCCTCGGGATGTGGGGCTGTCATATGGTATGCATCACTCGAAAGGCCCCCGCCGGCAACTTCCGCGTATATCTTGGCCCCTCTTGCAACGGCATGTTCGTACTCTTCGAGAATTAAGGCTCCGGCACCTTCGCCCAATACAAAACCATCTCTAGTAGCATCAAAAGGTCTAGAGGCAGTTTCAGGACTATCGTTTCTCGTGCTCAAGGCATGCATGGCTCCAAAACCTCCCATACCTGCAATAGTCACCGCTGCTTCACTACCCCCAGAAACAACCACATCACAATACCCCAAACGAATATAGTTCATGGCATCGATCAACGCATTGGCAGAAGAAGCACAGGCAGAAACCGTTGTATAGTTCGGCCCCATAAAACCATGTTTAATAGAAATATGCCCAGGAGCGATATCTGCAATCATTTTAGGAATAAAAAAGGGGTTAAATCTTGGGGTCCCATCACCTTTGGCATAGTTCAATACCTCATTTTGAAAAGTTTCCAAACCACCGATTCCTGCTCCCCAAATAACACCAACGCGAAATTTGTCTATTTTATCAAGATCCAAACCTGCATCTTTAATGGCCTCATCAGAAGAGACCAAGGCAAATTGTGCAAAAGGATCTAGTTTTCTGGCTTCTTTACGATCAAAAAAGTCAAGTGCATTGTAGTTCTTAAGTTCACAAGCAAATTTAACCTTGAATTTTTCTGTATCGTAATAGGTAACCGGTGCAGAACCACTTTTTCCATTTATAAGACCGTTCCAATATTCTTCGATATTATTACCAATGGGTGTCAACGCCCCAAGGCCGGTAACTACAACTCGCTTTAATTGCATTGAACCAAAATTTTATTTTTTCGATGTGCTTTCAAAAACACAAAAATCTTTTAGCACTACCAAAATGACTATCTAAGTCAAGTGAAATTAAAAAAAATTATCCATGCAGCTAGGTCACCACATGGATAATTTTGAAACTTGTTCAAGAAAACATAAAATTACTTCGCTTCTTCTATATAACTAATGGCTTGGCCAACTGTTGCGATGTTTTCAGCTTGATCATCAGGGATTTGAATATCGAATTCCTTTTCGAACTCC
>CALLVX010000003.1 GCA_938010765.1 uncultured Flavobacteriaceae bacterium
GCCGGGCCCCTAAAAGCCCCCAAGACCAAGGCCAGGGCCAAAACCAAGGTCAAGGCATAAACCAGGAAAAACGGCCGAGGTCGCCCTCCCCACCCCGTAGATAATGGGCCCCATGGCACTGCCAAGGTGTTGTGGATACTGTATGAAGCCTACTTAGTAATTAATCCTAAAAACAGTATGATTATGACAACATCGGCAGTTGCCAACAAATTGGTCGGCTATTGTAAACAAGGACAATTCGCTGAAGCAATCGGCACCCTTTATTCAGATGATATTGTAAGTATCGAACCCAATGGTGACCCGGTTAAAGAAGTTAGAGGACTGGAAGCCGTAAAACAAAAAACGGCCGATTTTAACAATATGGTCGAGGCCGTTCACGGTAACAAGGTTTCGGAACCCATTGTAGGAGACAACTATTTTGAATGTACAATGACCATGGAGCTTACTTTTAAAGGTGCTCCTAGAAGTACTAGGGAAGAAGTTTGCCTTTATCAAGTAAACAATGGGAAACTAACAAGGAAAGAATTCCTTTTTTACCCCCATGTCCCAAGATTAAAAACCATAAAAAAACCGCTTGCTTTCAAAAAAACAGGCAGATACTATCCTCCAAAAAAGGTCTCCAATTCCTTCAAAGTTTCGGTAGAAGTTTGAATATCTTTTACCACTTCTCCTTTGTTGAGCACAACAATTCGTTCGCAAACGTCTGTTACATGCAATAAGTCGTGACTTGAGACCAGTACGGTCACTTCTTGTTGAGCGGCAAGGTCTTTAATAATTCCTTTTAGCCTTATTTGAGTTGTAGGGTCTAAATTAGCAAAGGGCTCATCTAAAATAACCACTTCGGGATTACCGATAAAGGAGGCAACGATTCCCGATTTCTTTTGATTCCCTTTTGAAAGGTCTCGCAGGTATTTTTTTTGACCCAGGATTTCACCATGGAAAAAGTCTTCAAAATTTGTCAGCAGTGCATTCACATCGGCTTTATTTTGCCCTCGAAGCTCCCCTATAAAGTAAAAATATTCCTCGGGCGTCAGATACCCGATCAAGAACGTCTCATCTATAAACGAAGCGGTAAACGGTTTCCAAGCTTCACTTGCATCAACCTGCACTTCATTATTTATGATATGACCGGTGGTGGGCTGGATCAAATCTAGCAAAAGACTAAAAAAAGTCGTTTTGCCTGCACCGTTGTTACCTACAAGGCCAAAGCTCTGTCCTTTCGGAATCTCCAGATTTTCAATGTTAAGAACAATATTACCACCATATTTTTTGGTAAGGTGTTGTGCTGTTATCATATCGTAAAATTCAAATTTATGGTTGTACTGTCAATTTTGTTCCGCCCTCCCATTAGCCGTTCTTTTCCTTAAAACCTGCAATCATTCCGTATTTTCTTCTGCGATATACTGCTGTGATCCTATCCAAAATGGGTTTTCGAAACACAAAGCCTAGAATTCCTAAAAGTGCTAACGTACCAATAGCCACTTCGAAGGAGACAAGGAACAAAAGTGCGCTGTAGATGATCATGGGTGCACCGAATAAGGGAATCCCAACTAAAAACTGGGCCGCGCCGGTGCCCTGCATATTCCCAATAGCACTTTTGGTGAGGTCTATTCGTTTTTTGTTCATAGAACCGAAGAACAGAATTACCGGAATATTGATACCCAAGTTGTACAGGGCGGCGCCAAGGTTGATCAAAAGAGCCTCCCAACCGAAATAGACATAAGGGATCGACAGCAGGAACATGACCGCGACACTTACTGCAATTAAGCCCACCTTTGCCTCCAAGTACTTGCGTAAAGGTATATTTTGCGACATCATCATGCTATAATAAGCGCTGTCCCATGCCGGAATAAATTGCCCAAAATTCATCAAAAATATCCCGGTCATTAAAATGCCTATCAATACCAACATGACGGAGTTCATTCCAAAATCTTCTATCGTATAAAAGACCAAGCCATATAAAATCATTGCCAATGATATAAATACTTGTGCCTTGGTACGCTTATTACGCCAAATAAGTTTTAGATCTAACTGTAAAAAGGGCGCGATGTCCCCAAATCTTTTGGTCCATGACAAGTCGGCCGTTTCGGCTTCCTTCGTTTTACGTTCAAGCGATGCATCTAGGAAAAGGGTTTTGCGTAAAAAGGAATAATTTAAATAGTAGGTACCAACGGCCAAAAGAACAGGGAGTAGGGCAAGGAACGGGTTTTCATATAACCCATAAAATAATTTGCCTGCCAATTCCCGAACCGGATAAATTTCAAAATAATCAAGGCCAAAGAGCGCAATGACCAATCCCAACATGATTAACAGTGCTTTATCACTCTTATTGATTAGAAAATTAATGTAGTTAATGGTAAGTACTAGTCCTATCATCGCAAAAAACCACCCTATAACATTCATAAAAGGGTAGTCTTGGGCCAGTAGAACGATTGCAAAAGGAATAAAAAATACCAAATCAAAAAGGTTGTAAATAGAAACCCCGGAACGCCCCAGAATATAATGTGTAATCCTATTTTTTGCTATGGGAATGGTGAGCATTGGTTTTACATCCATCACCGGAAGCTTTTGCATAAAGTATCTAAGAACCAGTTCTATCAATACCCAATAAATAAGATATCGACTCACCAAAAGAAGCGGATCTGTGTCGGGAACGGCCTCCCTAAGTGCAAAAAACAAAGCCACTCCTAGGGTAAGCATCGTTCCCAGCATATAAAGCCCAAAAAAAACCATCAGTATTTTAATGGAAAGACTCTTGCCCAATGAAGCGGACCTAAAAAAAGATTTCCATTGTAGGGTGGCAAAGTGTTTGAACATACCTGAAGTGAAGTTTATACGATTGGTTGGTATTTAAAAATACCACTTTGTTACATACTAGAAATAATTTTTAGGTTTTCAGGTTTCAAATAGTACCTTCAATGCTTAATTTTGCAGCAAAATTGTACGCATGAGTCATTTTCATCCCCTTACCGTTTCGAAAATTGAAAAACTAACGCCCTCATCAGTGGCAATATCATTTGACATTCCAAAAGATCTGCTACAAACCTTCACCTTTGTGGCGGGGCAATATATCACCATTAAAAAAGAAATTAAAGGCAACGAATTAAGAAGAGCCTATTCGATTAGTTCTTCTCCAAAATCTACCGCATTGACCATCGGTGTAAAAAAAGTAGATGGAGGTGGTTTTTCCGGTTATGCAAATAGTGAATTAAAGGTAGGTGATGTATTAGAGGTAATGCCCCCTGAGGGCAGATTTGTTTTTGCGGCCTCCGAGGCTCCAAAAAATATTGCAGCCTTTGCCGCCGGCAGCGGTATTACCCCGATTATGAGTATTGCGCGAACGGTATTGGACAGTAACCCAAAGAACAAATTTCTACTGGTGTACGGAAATAAATCGAGTGAAGAAACTATGTTCTATACGGAACTGACCAAACTTCAATTAGAATATACCGATCGCTTTTTTATTCATTTCATCAACAGTCAATCAAAAGCCGAAAACGCGCTTTTTGGCCGTATAGATACTTCTACCGTAAACTATGCGCTAAAAAACAAACACAAAGACATTCGTTTCGATAGCTACTATCTATGCGGGCCTGAAGCCATGATTCGTTTGGTCGAAGGAACCTTAAAGGAGAATGGGGTAAAGGAAGACACCATACACTTTGAACTATTTACCGCTACTGAAATATTAGATGAACTTCCGATAACCGCAGAGGGGCAAACCAATATCGAAGTAACTGTAGACGATGAGACGTTCGCTTTTACCATGGACAAGAAAATGCTCGTACTAGATGCGGTCTTAAAAGAAAATATAGATGCCCCGTACTCTTGCCAAGGAGGGGTTTGCAGTAGTTGTATCGCACGCGTTACCGAAGGAAAAGTCGAAATGGTGAAAAACCAAATTTTAACCGATGGGGAAATCGCCGACGGTTTTATTCTTACTTGCCAGGCACATGCCGTGACACCAACTTTGAAGGTCGATTACGATGACGTTTAGAAATACCCGATCGCGACGTGGCAACTACTGAAGTTTTTAAGAAGTTCATGCTGCAGTATGTAGCCGTTTCCAAAGAAGATTGGAGTCTTATTTCCTCGAAGTTTTATGCAACAAATTATAAAAAAGGAACTTTGCTCTTAGAAGAAGGTACGGTCTGTAACCACCTCTCGTTCTTAGAAAAAGGTCTTTTGCGATTTTTTATATGGAAGCACGGCGAAACGGTTACCAAGTTTTTTACCGAAGCACCGTATATATGTACTTCCCAGCGTAGCTTTAATCAGCGGGAGCCTGCCAAAGAGAACATCGAAGCACTGGAAGACAGTCTCGTTTGGCAACTTTCTTTTAAAGATCAACAAGAACTGCTCCGATTAGAAGTTTGGCGTGTTTTCGCGGATAAAATCACCCAAGAAGTACAATTCTTTACCGAAAACATCTTAGAGGAATTACAGAACGAAACAGCCGAAAATCGGTATGGACTTCTCCTAAAACAACGGCCCGAGCTCGTTCGGCGAGTTCCTCTTAAACATTTGGCTTCTTACTTGGGAATCACCCAACAGTCGCTTAGCAGGATTCGTAGAAATATTTCATAAAACTATCGAATTTACCAAAGGGTAAATTCATTGATGGTAGTTTCTCTTTACATTTGCGAACAAAAATAAGCTTCATAAAAGTGGTGTAAAGCACTAAAAAAACCGCAGAAAAATGATTGCCCTAAAACTAGTTTATGCAGCCAATATATTGGTCGCGGGTTGGATCAGTATCACTTCCCTTTTCACTCCCCAAAAGGCATCGCTCACGGTATTTCAGAATGTATATCCCACAACGGAATTGATTCGTTTGGTCGGTTGTTTATGGGGTGGCATCTTTCTGCTTTCGATAACAGGGCTTTTTTACCCAAAGAAAATGGCATTGATCCTGCTGTTTCAATTGCTATACAAGGGGAGTTGGATCGTATTTGTAATGCTGCCGGCAATTTGGAACAAAGTCCCCTATCCCATTGGCATGGGCGCCTTTTTCCTCATTTGGTGCGTGGTATTGCCCTTTGTTATTCCTTGGAAAGATATTTTTCTAACATCCTAGCGGCGTGTTCATAGCCTATCAGATACGCTTTTTCGATTCCTTTTTTGTCCAGAACCCCAATTTTTTCCAACTCCATGGCTTCAAAAATCAAATCGCATTGATGGATCTTCTCTCGATTAATGGCATAAATCATTAATGCAGTCGTGCGGTTTGCCAGCTGTAAGGACGAATTGATATCTTTTTTTGATACCTTTTTAATTACAGACACATTACTTCCGATCATAAAATCGGTTTTATCCTTAAGGGGTTCTAGAGGGAAATTGTTCATAATACCACCATCGGCGTACATACAATTCTTGATTTCTACTGGTCCAAAAACAGGGGGCAAGGCCGCAGAGGCCAACAATGGTGGTATCAACTGCCCGCTCGAGAAAAACTCTTCTTCCCCTTTCTGTAAATTTGTGGCGACAACATACAGTTCCCGTTCAAGGGCCGCAAAACTATTTTCAGGGAAATAGCCTTTGAAAATATCAAAATACCGTTCGGTATCGACCAAGCCTGGTTTTAAGATGCTAATGAAATTGTATTTAAAAAGCGGGGTCTCTTTGAAAAAGGCCAGCATATCCTGTATGGTATTCCCATTGGCGTACAAGGCCGCGACCAAGGCGCCAACGCTACTTCCCGAAACCTTGCTTGCGGCGATTCCGTGTTGCTCCAAAGCCCGCAATACTCCAATGTGGGCCATTCCCCGAACACCACCACCTGAAAGTACGAGACCTATCGACTTTGATTCTGAAATTGTTGGCATCTACCTTTGTTTACGAGTTGCAAAAATAGCCCCTTCTCTTTGGTCAGGGCAGTATATTAGATAAAAGTTGACGTTACAAAAATTCGTGTATTAAGAACAGTTTATCCGATAACCTGATTTTCTTTGGTTACTAAAATAGGGGTCATAACTTTCCGGGCATTATAAATATATTCCTCTTTTTGTAAAGAGTTAGATAGATTTCCGACTGAATTTTAATAGCTTTTTCTTTGTAAGTTTACACCTTCAAAAGACAAATGGAAGTTTCAACTTTGTACAATACGGTCGTCCTTGTTTTTGCACTTTCTCCCGAGGAAGAAATGCATAATAAACCTATTCCAAAAGGTACTCCTTTATTCGAACAACTTACGGCACACACTCTAAAGATCGTTCAAAAAACCGGTTTTCCCTATATTCATGTAAACGAACAGGCTCAAAGTGGTATAACCTTTGGCGAACGCTTTACCAATTCTATACAAAAAGCCTTCGACCAAGGCTATGATCAGGTTATTACGATTGGGAACGACACCCCTGAATTGAGTGCCGCCCATATTCTTGAAGCACACCACCGTTTAAAGGCGAATCAATTGGTTTTGGGTCCTAGTACCGATGGGGGTTTTTATTTAATGGGATTGTGCAGGTCGCACTTTGATCGGGCAAAGTTTGAAGCCCTTCCTTGGCAAACTGCAGTCTTGACCAACGCATTGTTGGCGCTGGTTTCGGCATTGAATTTAAAAACCTACAAACTACCCGTTTTATTCGACATCGACTGCACCGCTGACTTGAAACGATGTATTGCAGCCATGGATCGAATTCCGGAAATCATTTTACAGCTCGTTTTTTACCTGTTGCAAGGCGCAAAGGGGACCGAGCTATTTGTTGCAAGTAAAAACTATTCATTTGTTAGAAAGGGTGCTTCTCATAACCGAGGATCTCCTGTTCTCTTCTAATAGAGCTATCTACAACGCTCTTACTCCCTTGTTATTTATTTCTAAAAGTTTCAAAAGACCAATGCATGGTCTTTGATGTCTATTACTCAATTTAAAACAATATATCATGGCGAATTCATATTACGATCCTGCCGATCTACGAAAATTTGGAAAAATCACGGAATGGAGCGAAGAGCTCGGCACTAAATTCTTCGACTATTACGGAAAAGTATTTGAAGAGGGTGCCTTGAGCGCACGAGAAAAATCATTGATCGCCCTAGCGGTCTCCCATGTGGTAAAATGCCCCTATTGTATTGATGCCTATACCAAAGACGGACTACAAAAAGGCATTACAAAGGAAGAAATGATGGAAGCCGTACATGCAGGTGCTGCAATCGAAAGTGGCGCTACGCTGGTGCATGGCGTACAAATGATGAACAAATACAATAAACTATCTATGTAAACAAGTTGGCAGTGCCCGCGGGCATTTTTAAATGCTGGCCACAGCAAATCGAAGACTATAAAATGGCTACAAAATCATTAAAGGCAAGGCATAATGAGCTTGCCGAAAGCAATAAACAACTAGATATCTTAAATGGGGGTATTTTTGCCGAAGGGGAGCTCCCCTTTTTCAAGGACAAAATAGCCGCTATAGGACAGTTCCCCTTGCGTCCCAAAAAATTGGAAATTCTACAGATCAATGTGGGTTATATGTGCAACCAAGTGTGCGAACATTGCCATGTTGATGCAGGACCGGACCGAAAAGAAATCATGACCCGTGAAACCATGGGGCAATGCTTGGACGTTATTCGAAATACGGGCGCCCACACTCTTGATCTTACCGGCGGCGCACCTGAAATGAACCCAGACTTTCGCTGGTTTGTTGAGGAGGCCGCAAAAGCGGGAATCAAGGATTTTATCGTACGTTCGAACCTGACCATCATCAGGGCCAATAAAAAATACTACGATCTTCCCGAATTCTTTAAAAAACACAACGTACATGTAATTTCCTCGATGCCGCATTATACCCGCGGAAAGACCGACAAACAAAGGGGAGATGGTGTTTTTGATAAATCGATCAAGGCGCTTCAAGAGTTGAACGCCGTAGGTTATGGTCTTCCCAATAGTTCTTTGCGGTTAGATTTGGTATACAATCCGTCGGGGGCGTATTTACCAGGGGATCAAATCGCCATGGAAAAGGATTTTAAAAAGGCGCTAAAAGAGGATTTCGATATTGTATTTCACAGCCTTTTCGCAATTACGAACTTACCGATAGCACGTTTTTTAGACTATCTTATTGCCTCTGAAAACTACGAAGACTATATGTATGCGTTGGTAGAAGCGTATAACCCCGCGGCTGTAGAAAATGTTATGTGCACCAACACCATCTCTATTAGTTGGGACGGCTGGTTGTACGATTGCGACTTTAACCAAATGCTAGGGCTTAAGGTCGCTAGTAAAGTGAAGAATATAAAAGATTATAACGAGGAAATCCTTACCGACAGGGATATTATTATATCACAACACTGTTACGGTTGTACGGCGGGAGCGGGCAGTAGCTGTCAAGGAACCGTTACTTAAAAGTGTGGTTGTATTCGCATGTTGCGCATTTCTGAACTCGCTTTTGAAAGAGTTGTTAACCGACCAGGCGGTCTATGAGGTAGGTATTTGACGCTTTTTTGAAATTGCGTTTAGGTCGTTCGCCGATTAATTGGGGTTTTTAACGTATTTCGTTCAACAAAAATAATTTTTGGAAGTTAGCTAATTAGACTCTATAGTCTGTTTTACCCAAATCTCAAAGACATGGACAAGAACCTAAAACGCATGGCTACCATGCAACGTATGCAAGTCACTGGCTTACACCTTTTTTATAGCAAAGGGTACTATAATACTAGTGTTGATGATGTTTTAAAGGAGCTGTCGCTTTCTAAAGGTGCTTTCTATTATCATTTCGATTCTAAAGAGGACTTCTTTGTTCAAATAATCGAAAATCTTTTGGTACGAAAAATTTACAGCATGCTCATTGAGCCTATTGAGGGGCACGAACATACCTTAGATCTCATTTGCAGTTGTTTTGAAAATGCGTTGGAAACAGCAGTGCATAATGAAGTTGATTATGGTTTTGCATTGAGTAATTTTATCAACGAATTTAATGGCCGCAATGCCAAGGTGATGAAACATCTAAATGAAATCTTACGCGTGTGGGAAGTGAATCTTGTTTCGGCTATTCAAAGAGGAAAATTCAATGGCCATATTGATCGGCACGTAGATGCCGAAGGGGTGGCCGTTTTTCTAATGAGTTCTTATATGGGCGTTCGCACATTAATGGTCGAGATGACGCCATCGGCCAGAAAATACCGGTTCATGTCACAAATACGGCATTATTTTAAATCGCTCGAAGTCAAAAAGACAACGGTATAGATACTTCTAAGTAATGTACCTACTTCCCTAGGACACTTTTCAATTTTACCACTATGTCGTCTGGCTTAATCGAAGCAATTGCCTTTTCATACCCCACAGGCACTTTATTCCCATATACCGATGTTGGTATGTATGGAAATAGTTCTCTATCGGCCAACAGGGCATTCCCCATATCCTGCCCAAAGGGATAAAACCCGGCATACGGATGCGTTACGCCCCAAAGGGTAATTACCGGAATACCATACATCGCAGCCAAATGCGCATTGCCACTATCCATCGCAAGCATCACATCCAAGTTTGAAATCAACGCCAGTTCTTCTTTAAAGGATAATTTCCCCACAACCGAAATACAATCGTATTTATCGGTAATCGCCTCTAGTAGCACCTTCTCCTTTTCACCACCACCGAACAATATTATTTTATACTTATCGGTATTTGAAAGCTCCCCAACTACCTGCCGCATGGCTTCTATGGGATATTGTTTCCCCTCAAACGCTGCGAATGGGGCGATTCCCACCCATTTCTGAACATTTTGTCCTGTTAGCTTTAGAGCTGCCTCTGAAAGTGTTTCTTTTTGTAAAACGGTATTGGTGTCTAGTGAAACAGAATGCCCTAAATGGGCAAACACCTCCGCATACCGCAAATGGGTCGTCTTTAGCGGGCTTAACTTTTTAGGCCTAAGAACTGTCAACGCCTTCTTTTCTTTTCTGCCCTTGTCTATTTGAACAACTGGTATGCCTCCCCAGCTAAAAAAACGTTTGAGAATGTTGCTTCTCAAAACATTGTGTAAATCGGCTACCCCGTCAATATTCAACTTCTTTAGTTCCTTATAAAGTTTCCACAGGCCCAAAACACCCTTGTGATCTGCCTTTACCTTTGCCTCAATCACACTCACATCTTTAAGTTGCGCGAACATGGGGGCGAAAAAGCCCCTTGTAAGTACCGTGATTTTTACGTTGGGATGTTGTTGTTGAAAGTTGGTAAGCACGGGCACGGTCATGGCCACATCGCCCATGGCGGATAATCGGATTACCAGAAGATGGTTGGTTGAATTCATGACCCTAAGAAACGGTTCACTTTTGACCTCTAAGAACGGGATTCAGTTCATCGTCGTTATACATCTTCATCTGTTTGTAGACCTTCATATATTTTTTACCACTTTCAATATCCGAAAGCAATTGATCAATTGCAGTAGAGAGGTCTTTTCGCTGTTCCAAGAGAATTGCTAGCTTTTCCTGACACTTTTTAAGGTGTTTTTCAGAGGCGTCGAATCGGTTAGCCTCTTCGGCCATGTGATAAATTTTGAGGGCCAAAATTGAAAGACGATCAATTGCCCAGGCCGGACTTTCAGTATTGATTGTCGCATTTTTCATAATTTCTACTGATTGGTATTTTTTAAGGAAATAGCTATCGATATACTCGACCAAGTCTGTTCTGTCCTGATTGCTACCATCGATCTTACGTTTTAAAACCAGTGCAGCGGTAGGTTCGATTTCCGGATCGCGGATAATATCTTCGAAATGCCATTGTACTGTATCGATCCAATTTTTTCTGAACAACAAATGCGATACCTCCCCAGTTGGATAGGGGTTTTCAAAGGCCTGATATACATCATCTTTTACATGGTATTTTTGGATACTCTCTTCAAAAATACCAAAAGCGAATTCACTGAACATTTTTTGTCGTTTTGCCGCAAAGATACCTAATATTCTTAGGGAAGCCTTACTTTACCTTTATATTAGCCAGTTAAAAGGTGGCTTTGGGATTGGCCTTGGCTCGTTCATTTTAAGCAAGGACATACCCGGCTTCGCATTCATCAATTTAGAATCAAACGAATAAAAAAGGTCATAAAAGGAATGAAGATCGATAACAGCAAAACAATTTCCTTAATATTTGGCCTTTTAATAGATTCTACATATTTGGCCAAGAATATAGAGGCCGGGAAGAAAGTGACCATAATAGGAAACACATTTTTTGACGACAACAACACTTTTAAGACCAGCCCTAAAATAAAAAGCATCGCGATCAACCGCATTGTGGCGACCTTTCCCATTCCTGCCTTGCCTAATTTTATAAAAGTTAGAAGGCCTACGACCAAAATTCCCAGCGTATAGAGTATCAATTTGGCACTATTGCTCCAATTTAAAAAGTAAGTGCTATTGAAGGTATATTCGAAGGTATAGTGATCCCATAAGAACTGGGTATTACCCCCTAACACTAAAATACAATAGATAATCATAAACACAGTAAAAATACCGGCTATGGGCACAAGCCAATTTCTGAAATTTTTTGGTTCATAGATATATATTGCCATAAATACCAAAAACAAGCATATTACTGCCCAATCATAAAATAAACTGGCAACCATGATCCATATGGTCGCATCAAATAGCTTAGGACGTATATTTTTCAGTGAACGCAGACTAATGAGCCTTCGCATCGAAATCAATAGAAAAAAACTGCACAAAATGCCATTGGCATCGATCAAGGTTTCAGGAAAAAAAACGATCAGCAAGGTTAGGAACAATAAGGTGAAAGAGTGAGGAGCCGTTATTTTATTACGCTTCACGATAAAGTTGAGCACAAAATAACCAAAACTCAGTACGGCCAATATTAATAATTGCAGGAACAATTCTTCTGGATTATACGAACGATTGAAAACAGAAAAATGCACCAACCAGTAAAATATAAAAACGAACGTGAGCAATACGATGTAATTTATTGGCTTTGTTTTACCAAAAAAACTTGAAATCATCCTGTGTTTTTATATTTTTGCAGCGTAAATATACTGATATCCTTCCCCCAATCGATTAAAAACCCCTTGATGGTTGTAAATTGATTTGGTTCGACACAATGAAAGATATCGGTGAACGTTGAATAGCAATAACTACTTTGTATGAAAGCTTTTTTTGAAGTTATCCAAGATTTATTCGTTAACTACCTTTTTGTACCGTTCGATTTTTTTAGGTTTACCGAGGATTGGTGGACCTCGAACCTTATGAACTGGTTGTTCTTTGTTATTGGATCGGTTGCCTTTGTTTATTGGATGTTGGAATTGAAAAAATACAACGACAACGGCGAAGAGGACAAGAGCGTTACATCGCACTCATACCTTTAAGGATGCGTTCGGGGGATTCCAAAATTACCGGTACATTACGCCTATAGATCGAATCCTATATCCTTGCGGTAATTCATCCCAGGGAAATGTACTTTTTCAATATTTTCGTACGATTTTGACAAGGCCTTTTTAAAATCGGCACCAAAAGAGGTAATGGCCATTACTCTGCCACCGTTCGTTAACACTTTATCGTCTTCGACTTTTGTTCCTGCATGGAATACCAAAGAATCTTGAACCTCTTCATAGCCACTGATTTCCTTTCCTTTCTCATATGCTTCTGGGTAGCCACCTGAAACCATCATTATTGTTGCCGCGGTACGGTCATCTATCTGCAAGTCTATTGTATCTAACGTTCCTTTTGCAACGGCATCGAACAAGCTTACCAAGTCGTTTTGGATGCGTGGAACCACTGCTTCGGTCTCGGGGTCGCCCAGCCTCACATTGTATTCGATTACCATAGGATCCTCGCCTACTTTGATCAGACCTATAAAAATAAATCCTTTATAAGGTAAATTATCTATTTTAAGGCCCTCTACGGTCGGTTTAACGATTCGGTCGTGTATCTTGTCCATTAAAACCTTATCGGCAAAGGGAACCGGGGAAATTGCCCCCATACCTCCTGTATTGAGTCCGGTGTCACCCTCTCCAATACGTTTGTAGTCTTTTGCAGTCGGCAAGACCTTGTAGCCATTACCATCTGTAAGTACAAAAATACTTAGTTCAATTCCCGCTAAAAACTCCTCGATTACCACCTTTGCACTGGCATTTCCGAATTTCCCATCGATCAGCATTGTTTTAAGTTCTTCCTTGGCCTCGCCTAGATCGTTCAGGATCAACACCCCTTTTCCTGCGGCCAAACCATCTGCCTTTAGCACATAAGGAGGGGTCAATTTTTCTAAAAACGCGTACCCATCTTCCAACGAATCAGCGGTAAAACTTTGGTATGCGGCCGTTGGAATAGCATGTCGTATCATGAATTCCTTGGCAAATTGTTTGCTGCCCTCTAACATGGCAGCAGCCTTTTGTGGACCGATAACCGGAATTTCGTGCAAACTATTATCCTTCAGAAAAAAATCATGTACCCCGTTCACCAACGGATCTTCCGGGCCCACAACCACCATTGAAATTTGATGTTTGAGTACCGCTTCTTTGATTTTCTCAAAGTCGTTCACACCAATTGCTAGGTTTTTAGCGATTTCTGCAGTACCGGCATTCCCGGGAGCAACAAACAAGCTTCCTAGTTTCGGACTTTGACTAAGTTTCCATGCCAACGTGTGTTCTCTTCCCCCTGAACCAAGGATTAAAATATTCATTTTCGCTACTTTTTTATTGCTTACTATAAAAATTAGATTTGTTCGTTAGTTGTTGAATTCCCGATGCGATTTTCTCTCTAACACTTCTAAAGGCAGCGACTGAAAGTAATCGTATACGATTTTTAATCCTTCGGGGCGGGGTACTTTTGGTTCCCAATCAAGTATTTCCTTCGCTTTTGATATATCTGGTTGTCTTTGCAAGGGATCATCTTGGGGAAGTGACCTATAAACCACCTTCTGTTGGGTACCAGTAAGACTTATGATTTCCTCCGCAAACTTCTTAATGGTCGTTTCATGGGGATTTCCTATATTGACAGGGTCTGAATAATCACTAAATAACAATCGGTATATTCCCTCGACCTGATCGTCTATAAAACAGAAAGATCGGGTTTGGGAACCATCGCCAAAAACCGTTAAATCCTCTCCCCTCAAAGCCTGCCCCATAAAAGCTGGCACCACCCTACCGTCGTTTAGGCGCATTCGCGGCCCATAGGTATTAAATATGCGAACAATACGGGTGTCAACACCATGAAAACGATGATATGCCATCGTGATTGATTCCATAAAACGTTTTGCCTCGTCATACACGCCCCTAGGGCCAATAGGGCTTACATTCCCGTAATATTCCTCATTTTGTGGGTGCACTAGTGGGTCACCATATACTTCAGAAGTAGAGGCTACCAAAATTGTTGCCTTTTTTTCCTTGGCCAGCCCCAATAGGTTTAGTGTACCTAACGATCCTACTTTTAAAGTTTCAATTGGTATCTTCAAATAATCTATAGGGCTTGCTGGGGAGGCAAAATGTAGAATATAATCGAGCTTTCCCGGAATATGTACAAACTTGGTCACATCGTGATGGTAAAACTCAAACTGCTCTAAGGGAAAAAGGTGCTCAATATTTTTAAGGTCTCCTGTAATTAGATTGTCCATTGCTATAACATGGAAACCTTCTTTTATAAACCGGTCACATAAATGTGATCCTAGAAACCCTGCGGCCCCCGTAATAAGTACTTTCTTCATATTCTTAATTCTATCTATAAGCCTCTAGAAAATAATACTGTTGAAACCGTTTTGAACACTATTCTTAAATCCAAGGTTATTGATTTATTTTTTATGTAATAAAAGTCATATTCTAACTTTTTTATGGAATCTTCCAAATTCTCTCCATACTTATATTTCACCTGGGCCCATCCCGTAATTCCAGGTTTGATCAGGTGCCGCACATTATAAAAAGGGGTTCGTTTATTTAACTCATTTACAAATACTTTTCGTTCGGGCCGAGGACCAATAAACTGCATATCTCCCTTTATGACCGATATTATCTGCGGAAGTTCATCTATTCGAAATAATCTCAGTATTCTTCCAAACGGGGTAATTCTGCTGTCGTTCTTCGCGGCCATAATCGCACCCCCTTTTTCTGCGTCTACTACCATAGATCGAAACTTGTAAATCTTAAACTCCTTGCCATGTAACCCAACTCTTTTTTGGTTGTAAAACAAGGGGCCCTTATTGAAAAAAAAGTTTAAAAAAAATACAAAGGGAGTAACTAACGTAAAAACTATTCCCGTAAACAGTACTAGCAAGAAATTAATCCCTGCACTGAAGATTCTTTGTAAGTATCTGATTTTTTTATTTCTCAATTGAAGAATCTCATAAAAACTGTCATTATGAGATTTAACCGGAATAGCTTCGTAGGTATTCTCATAGAATGAGGTAAAAGAGATTACTTCCTTACCTTTTAGGATAGATTTCAATATTATTGCTTCAATATCTTTCGAAAGAGTGTCATAACTTCTTGTATTCACCACCCATGCATCTATTTTATCTGCAGCTGATAAAAAAAACTTTTTATTTATTGCCGTATTTTCTTGAAGTGAGTAGGTAAGCTTTACTTTGTAGAAAGTCCTCATATCGTCCCCATTGATTATAGCAACATCTTCCTTTAAACTTCCATAGATATGATCATCGTACACATATAGAACATTTTTAGTGACCGGGATAACGCGAAATACATTTCTAAATAAAAGTCGCCACAATCCAATTTCTATGGGCGTAAGAAACAAAAAAAACAAAAGTGGGAATCTCCAAAAACTAACATCATAAACAATTACCGCAAAAATAAAGAGAAGAAATACATAGAGTGCGGTTATGTATAACGATTGGGAAAGAACATACCTTTTTTTGGAGACTTTCTCTAAATTATAGAACTCCAATATATACGCTAACATTAAATACGAAATAATCCCAAAGGTGAAAATCCCAACCTTTAAGCGCAATGAAATGAACTCTGCATCGATAGCATAATTAACGAGAACATTTATTGATGCGACAATAATGCACAGGTCACCTATCAGTAAAATAAACTTTCGTTCAATTGAATTTAAGATGGATGGCCTAGGCATGGTGTATAACTAGCTACTTTAGGGGTCAAAAATAGCTTTTCATTTTCAGAATAATGGCCGAAACTAAATAAAATAAGGATTTCAACAAGGACAACCGCTCTTCTTCACGATAAATTTTCCACTCATATTTTAACAAACTCAATTTGTTCGACGAAATGGAGTCATTGCCTGTTCGATAAGACGCAAGGCTTTCATTCAAACCATGGGCATTAGAGTGCTTTAATAATTTTAACCACAATGCATAATCTTGTCGCTTTCTAATTGAGGACATATACTGCTTTCCAAAAAAATCTACGCTGTACATTACTGTTAAGCAGCCAATTGGGTTTTTGTATAAGGCCGATTGGTAGGTGACGATTTCCTTTGCAGATACTGTTTTATTAAGCGGCTCACCGTTTTCGTTCATTACATCATAGGCAGTAAACGAAAAATAACTGCTATTCTTTTGCATAAAAGATATCTGCACGGACAATTTTTGAGGATCCCAAATATCATCACTGTCTAAAAATGCGATATAATTCCCCTTAGCCAATTTAATTGCAGTATTCCTGGCAATACCGGCACCTCCGTTTTCTGTAAGACGCTCGTAATGTATTCGATCATCTTTCTTGGCAAAGTTCTTTATAATCAAAGCGCTGCTGTCTGTAGAGCAATCATCAACCAGAATATGTTCCCAGTTTTTATAGGTTTGAGCCAATACCGATTTAATACAGGAACCCACGAACTTCTCGGAATTATGTACCGGCGAGATAATCGAAACTAAGATAGGTTCATGTTTTGCTTGCATAGCTATCTATGTTTTTGATAAATTCGTCTTATAGCATCTAAATTCTCCTTCATCCCCATATTTTCAACGTGCACTCGCAACTGTTCTGCTTCGGCCCTTAAGGATTTTTCCAATGCTTTGCCCAACTCTTGAGGAGAATCAGAACAAACAAAACAGTTGTTTGTTCTGTTTGCTATCAACTTCAAATCACTGACATTCGTTGCCACAAATGGTTTATTACATGCTAATGCCTCTTTCACCACATTGGGCCAACCTTCATGCGTTGACGTCAACAACAATACATCAATGCCGTTCATAAATGCACAGACCTGGTCATGGGGAATATTTGTCATGGTTACCAACATTACATCTGGCATTTTACTTTTTAAAACCGCGAAGCTTTGTTCTGCCAGGTCAAAACGCTTGATTGGGTTGTTCAAATTGACAGAAGCAAAAAGGACCTTCTTTACAGGATTCGATTGACCGTTTGAAATCGGTGCAAATTTATCTAGATCAATAGGATCGATCACCACCTCAACAGTAAGTTTTGGAAACTTTTTTAGGACAAGCTCTTTCATTCGATTAGACATCACAATAACGTGATCAAACCTTCCAATGGCGAACCTCGTGAGCATTCCGCCCAATAAAATTCGCACTTGATGGAATGCATTTTTGGGAGGGCTGCTATACCAATCAGAACCTTTTAGGGAAAGTATTCTCTTAGCAGGCATCAAACTTGTTAAAAATCCGACAGCAGAACCATACTGGGCATGTACCACTTCGTATCGTCTTGCAAGCTTAAGTAACCTAAACATATGCCTAGCAAACCAAATGGGATTTCGCAACCTGTCTGCATAATACAGGTCTACTTCATTTTTCAAGTAATCATACTGGTTGTACATCCAAACACCACCTGCCCCGTCTTTTTTGGGAAAATTATGAACCCAAAGTACTTTGGGACTCTTTTTTATTTTTGGCATTTTAAGTGATTTTAAGTGCGATTTCCTCTATCTTTTTAACGTTTTCTTCAACTGAAAACAGTTTGTTTGCCACTGATACTGATTTTTTGGAAATTGACAAGTACTTTTTGGGTTCCAGAATCTTTTCCAAAGCTCTAGGTAGTTTACCGCTATCACCCTTACAGTCGATTCCTATATCAAATTTTGCCATTGTATTATCTGGATCTGAATTTAACGCGACCACAGGGGTACCACACATCCAAGCCTGTATAAATGTGTTGGAGAAACCTTCTGAAACCGATGTATTTACCAACAAAGCACAGCTTTGAAGAAACAGATTGATAAAAATGTTGTCTTTTTCCCCATGATATTTGACATTGCTCGTTTCCGAAATTAGTTGTTTCAGTTCCTTTCCATAGTCAGAATCTGGTAGTTTGCCTATTACATGAAAAATATATGGAGTGCTCGAAAGTTTTTTTGCCAAACTTAGATATATCTCTAACTGCTTTACCGGCCGAACAGTTCCGATCCATAAAATACTAGTCATCTCCTTTTGAACTTTATTTAATTTTATCGGAGGATGCATGTTTGGAACTAATGCAATCGGTGATTGTCCCAGGTTCACCAAGGCATTGTACTGATATTGCGTTTGTGCAATTATATTTGGTTTATAGGATACTATTCTTTTAAACAACTGTTTTTTTAACAAAGACCTCGCTCCTTTTCCAAACTCGATCGAGTAGTTGTCCGCTATATGCAATAAAAACGGAATGCTATGTTGAAAGGCATACTTAGCAAGCCTGTAGGTAAAAGTGTTTAAAATTCTTTGATATATGAAGTCTGGTTTTTCCGTACTTATTATTTGATGGGTGCTTTTTGAAAAACCGCTGTACAATGTACCCTTTTCGATGAGTGTCTTCTCAACAGGTAATTTGTATATTTTAAAAGCCCCGTCATAAACTATCTCCTCTTTCTCATGTCCCATTGATATATAAATTATATCACACCCTTTTTTTTGCAGTGCCATTGAAATGATTTTGGCCTGATACTCGGCGCCGCCTTTAATGTAAGGGTAGAAGGGAACAAAAAAAATTACTTTATGCTTTTTCATTTACGGTTCTCGAGGCATTAAAATTTTCTTCGGAATAATTTTACTGGCTACAACCACGATAATGATTTGAACTCCATACAAAACTACATTGTAAAGAATATATTGGGAGGCGGATCTTGAATAAATCAAAAAAATATTAAAAGAAACCAAGTATAGTAAATTTACTAACAACCTGTCGCGTCCTTTCTTATTTTCAAGATAAACCAAGGTGAAAATTGTTAGAAGATAAACGATAAAAGGACCAAAATAGCCAAAATTCATATAGGCTTCCATCAAAGACGAAAAACCTGTGCCAGAGGTACTGCCTTGCTCTTTCCTTTCTGCGAAATAAGTATCTCTAAACTCGTAAATTATACTTTTCGGTTTTGAAGCATATACATAGGTCGGCACAAACGCCCAAAAAAGCTCAGTGTAGGTGTAGCCATATTTGTAATCGTAATCCCCTCCTTTTCTTTTAATAAAAATACGATAATTCAAAGCAGGCGACCCAAACTCTGTGTTGGCAGGGTTCATTAACTTGTTAAGTCTTTTCCCGTAGGTAACATAAAAGTCTTTTATTCCATTGTATTCAACTTCTTTTTCCCGGAGCAGTGTTAGTACGTTAAAGGCCATGTACAAAAGTGCAAGTGCAATAGCATATAGAGGTTTAACGCTGGTAATTCGTTGGTTAATAGTAAAACCAAGCCCGAATATAACAATTGCAACAAGCAAAGAGCCCCGCTCGCCGATGGCCAAGAAAATGAATAAAACAAAAGAAATGGATAATAAGTAGTTAATAAGGTAACCAGTGTGTCGAATTTTCAAGTCAAGTGACCCAAAAAATTGAGAAAAAAGAGCAGCCGAAATATAAAAAAACCCTTCATAGGGAATATTCAAGACCAAATCATTTACGGCACCTTGATAGTGGGCCTTGCCAATTAACAACGTATCCCAACCTCCAACCCTAACAAAGTTTAGCAACTCACTTAGGCTAGAGATAATACCCGCTACAACTGCAAAACGGTAATAGGTGAATTTGGTGGTGGCATTACCCGTTTTTGATATATGCATAGTTTTTCGGTTCACAAAAAACAAAAACACAAGAAGAATTGCAAAAAGTGCTAGTTGATTGGAGAGCAAGTAAGAAAATAGCGAAGCATCCGCTTCTTGCCATGTAGCAATTTTAGCTACTCTATGCCATCCTATATCGAGCTCAAAGAAAACCGAGACCGGAACACTATAGCCATATAACCCAAACAATATGATGAATAAAAATAAAACAGAGTTTAAGCCCGTTGTTTTGAGGGTTCTGTACACCAAAAGAAAATAGGAAAGTAACGAAGAAAAAAGGGCTGCTTCGAACCACTCGAACACGATAGCGAACAAACTAAGGACACAAAATACTAGTGCAGTAAAAATTTGGATCATTTCCTTTTTTTGGTTATTCGTTGTGCCAACCCTTTAAATACATTTAAAAAAACAGGAGTTTTGCTCGCAATTAATTTCCAATTTAAGCCTGCGCCAATTCCTATTGCCAATGGCAAAGCTACTAAATTCAAATAACCGATCGTCATTAAAGAGATTCTCCAAAGTAGAAATCCAATCAAAATATAACCTACAAAATGAAGAACTAGGGGTTTCCTGGAAATATATTTTTGCGTATCGTAATATCTATACAGGAACAATCCAAGATTCCCTATCATAAAAACGATGGATGCTGCATACAGCCCAAATGCAGGAATTAAGAAATATCCCAACACCAAAATAAAGATTCCTGAAGCTGCCGAGGTTTTGGAAGCATGAATATTTTTCTTTTCACACTGATATATTACACCCACTATAGAGGCCAAGGAAAAAAATAACACTCCGGTCCCTAAAATAGGAATATAATAGATTGCATCCAGGAACTTTTCATCTATAATAAAAGGAAGCAGCAAGCCTTGCGTAACTATTAGGCCATATAATATTGAAAATAAAACTTTAGAATAGCTCCTGAAGGTCTCCCTAAAAAAAGAACTATACTTATCGGTTCCATGCAGTTGATACATTTTATCTTGAAAGGAAAAATAAAATATCTTATTAAGAATCTGAATTACGTAGGCAAACTTAAATGCGATCGCATAAATTCCATTGGCGCCAAAACCTATAAAAAATACAATAAGGTATTTGTTGGACATATTGTTCAACCATAAACTAAACGTATTCGGAATAGAAGGCACGGCATAGCCAAGGAGCTCCCTCAAAAAAGGGAAACTAATCATTTTAAGTTCTATTTTTTTAGCTATTCCGAGTATTAGAATGTAAAGCAAAAGCAAGCTCGAGGCGATTCCATAGGAAAGAAAAATCGCATTTAATTTCATTTCCGAAATAAAAAACAAAATAAAGCCCAGAACTATCAGGGTATATAAAACTTCTGTTAGAACGTAGTGCAAAGGGGAGTACACAGAACGTAACACTTGTTTTGTAATTACATAAAAGAAATTGGCTACTAGATAAATGAATATATACTGAGTAAGGCTCTCGAAAAAGAACTGATTTAAGACCAGATATAACAGGGAAAAAACTAAACTTCCTAAGCAAAAAATGAAAAAGCTGTTTGAAATTACTTTTTTTACATTTTCCAAACCTTTATCGGCAATGACCCATCTCAATATGGCCAACTCTATGTGTCCAAAAAAAAAGGGGGTCAAAACTAATAAAGAGGAAGCAATCGTATCAAAAAGACCTAATTCATCTTTTGACAGATAAAAAGTGTAAAGCGGCACCAGGAAAAAATTTATTCCCAGTGTCCCAATATTTCCTATGGCATAGACCAGGGAACTTTTGGTGAGGCTACTATTTGTGTTCTTCTTTTCCATCAACAATCTTGATATTCGAATAAAACATGGCATTAAGAACAGCAAATGGTAAAACACCCAAAATGCGAACTAACAAGTTTTCAGTTAATAGCCCAACCATAAAAATCAGTAAGAAAAGGAAATAAATATACACTTTTGCCTTAAAAGCCGTTTTCATGTTTTTATAAAAGAGAAAAAGAAGAAGTAATACCGCCAAAACACCTCCTGATAACCAAAGATGCAAATAATAGTTATGCGAATTTATCTCCTGCCCTTTTGAGCGATAGCGTGCCACTACATATTCGTTTTCATTATAACATTTATTAAGCTGGTCTTGTACGTCTCCAATACCATATCCCACGAGTGGTTTTGTCTTAATTAGTCGAAGGGTACAATCATAAACGTACAGTCTAGGGTCTACATCTCCGTCGACAGGCCCGGAGAGCAGCAAGTTTTTGACTAGTTGTAAGGCCGTTTCTGTATTTGTGTTTTTGTACTTTTCAATAATTCCTGAGTAAAAAACAGCACATAACAAAACAATACCCATGCCCACATAAAACATCTTTTGAATTCGTTTTAGAAAAAAAAATGGGAAAGCAAATAATACTAAAACCATAGAAAGAACAGTAGTAATCGCTTGCGTATAAAAAATGACAAGGGAAAATAGAATAGACAGTGCTACAAAAATGACCTTTGCGACCCAGTGCAGGTTCTTTTTAACTACCGCGTTGAGGCAAAATACCAAGGCTATTAAGAATTGAAGAGAAAGATAAACTTTATGCGTTTCATAAATAACAGAAAGGTGTTTCTCTACTTTTGAAATTACAAACTCGTATGGATATTGTATAATTGCTGAAATTTGATCAAAAAAACTAGCCCCACTAAGCCCACTAAAACGGTCAATCTCTAGCGCATTGACCATTACTATAAAGAAATAGCCAATTAGAATCAATACACTTAAGATAAACCCAAATGAAAAGTATAGGATGGTTCTTTCTTCTACCTTAGGGAAAAAATAGAATAGGACCATTGGAAATACAAACAGCAAAAGGCTTGATTGAAGTTTTTTAATGGATAAAAAAATGTCATCAGAGTAAAATGCCGATAAAAAGAGTACAACGTAGAACCCTGAATTGATAAGTATTGGCTGAATACCATACTTGCGATATCTTACTAGTAGGTTATGCCGATAGATGATGCATGTTGATACTATGAAACAAGCAAGGGTAATTGATGTTATGGCCTCTTTTAAGATTGGATACAGCGATAGGACAAAGAGAAAAAAATACGGGATGTTTTTTACTTTGTCCATTCTTACTTACTGTACTAGGCTAAAACAACTAGGATTAGATTATTATTCTACTAAGGCCAAAACAACAATGTTCTTCTATTGGGGCGTTACAGAACCCCACAAAGGCATAAATCAAAGGAGATAAAGGAAAGCTTAAAGCCTCCTGTCTACATTTGTTTTCAGTATACCTTTCACATCGTAAACAACGCCTTTTGGTTTTAAGAAGTCCTCTAAAGAAAGTGTTAAGAACTCTTTATGCGCCACTACCAAAATAATAGCATCATATAGCTTCCCCAGGGGTTCCTCTTTTTGAGTAAGAATCCCATATTCTTTTTCAACTTCTTGTGGGGAAGCCCATGGATCGTAGACCGTAATGTTAGTACCATGTTCCCCTAGTTTAGAAATTACATCAACCGCTCCCGTGTTTCTGACATCCGGACAGTTTTCCTTAAATGTGATTCCTAAAATAAGGATATTCGCTCCTTTGATTCGAATATCTTTCTGAATCATTAAGGAAATTACTTCGGAAGCAACATAAGAACCCATATTGTCGTTTAATCTTCTTCCCGAAAGTATTATCTCTGGATGGTAGCCATATTCCTGTGCTTTTTGAGCAAGGTAATAAGGGTCTACCCCTATACAGTGTCCGCCCACCAATCCCGGCTTAAAAGGAAGAAAGTTCCATTTAGTACCTGCAGCCGAAAGAACGTCGTGCGTATCGATATTCATAAGATTGAATATTTTCGCTAGTTCATTTACAAAGGCAATATTGATATCACGTTGAGAATTTTCTATCACCTTTGCCGCTTCTGCAACTTTAATAGAAGGAGCCAAATGAGTTCCTGCTGTAATTACGGATCTATACAGAGCATCTACTTTTTTACCGACTTCAGGTGTAGAACCCGAAGTTACTTTTAGAATCTTGTCAACCGTATGCTCCTTATCCCCTGGGTTTATTCGCTCTGGTGAATACCCCACAAAGAAATCTTGGTTAAAAACAAGACCACTTACCTTTTCCAATAGGGGGACACATTCTTCTTCCGTTGCCCCAGGATAAACTGTAGATTCGTATATAACGATATCTCCTTTTTTCAAAACCTTTCCTACCGTTTCGCTAGACTTATACAAAGGGGTTAGTACGGGTCTGTTCATTTTATCAACGGGGGTTGGTACCGTCACGATGTAATAGTTACAATCCCCTATGTCGTCTGCTATGTTTGAACAAAAGAGGCCGGTTTTCATTTGGGTAGAATCTGATAAAACCCCCTTTAATAAGGCGCTCGAAACTTCTAAGGTATAATCTACCCCAGATTTAAGTTCTTTGATTCGTTCCGCATTAATGTCATACCCGACTACAGGATATTTTTCAGCTAACAATCGTGCCAACGGCAAGCCAACATATCCTAAACCTATTATTGCTATTTTAATCTCAGACATCAATTTTCTTATGTATTAAGTGACCCTATTGAATGATTCATTTTATACCAAAACACTATTTTTGGGTCTTCGGGCAAAAGTACGATAATTCTTCGCCTTCTCAAGAACCACCGCGTCGAGAAGAGCATGTTCTTGCAGAATCCCAAAAGCGAACTCATACCAGGTCATAGCCTTCCCATCGGTAAAATGATGAATCCCATATGCCTTACTTTCAGAGACGATCAAAGCAATAACATATTCTGCCAAATTTACCGCATGAGTAGGGCATCCGGTTTGATCCTCGGTTATTTTTAAGGGTTCTCCTTTCCTCGCTTTTTCTAGTATAGTCGTATAGAAGTTTTTACCGAACTCCGAATATAGCCATGACGTTCGTACTATAAAAAAGTGGTCCAAGATTTCATGAATGTGGTTTTCCCCTCCCAGTTTTGATTTCCCATATACGTTAATGGGGTTGGTGGAATCTTCAGTAGTATAGGGCTCTTTTTTTTCTCCGTCGAAAACATAGTCTGTTGAGATATGAATAAGTATAACCTTATTATTGCTACATGCCTCGGCAATACCGGCCACTCCTTCGGTATTTACTTTAAAGGCGGCTTCTGGGTTATTCTCAGCCTTCTCTACATTGGTATAGGCCGCACAATTAATACAATAATCGAAATCCTCTCTTAAAAAAATTGAGTTCACTTGTAATGCGTCTGTAATATCAAGTTCCTGTGAGTTCTTGAATACGAAGTGCGGTCCATTCATGTCTTTCGCAATCTTCCGAATACTTTTGCCTAATTGTCCGTTCGCACCGGTGACCAATACCTTCATTACGAAAACAGCTCTTTAAAAGTAGGTAATTCTTGGTCTTTCTGGGAGAGGATCATCTCATTTTCAGGAAAATTCCAATTTATATTCAAAGTAGGATCATTGAAAATAATGCCTTGTTCCGAGCCTTTTACATAGTGATTATCACATTTATAAAAAAACTCTACTGTATCGGATAGTGCTAGAAAACCATGTAAAAAACCTTTCGGTATAAAAAGTTGTTTTCTATTTTCGCCGCTCAACTCTATGGCAATATATTGGCCGAAGGTAGCAGAACCTTCCCGTACGTCAACGGCAACGTCCAATACCTTTCCTGAAAGTACTCGAACCAATTTCGTCTGAGAGTGCACACCCAATTGTCTATGCAATGCCCTAACAACACCTTTCTTAGAATAAGATTGATTGTCTTGAACGAACTGTATTTTTGCGCCAATTACCTGCTCAAGTTTTTCTTTATTAAAAGATTCCATAAAAGAACCTCTGTCATCTTCGAATACCGTTGGTTCTATTATAAAACAGCCCTTTAAATGTGTTTCTGTTGCGGTCATTGATACTTGTTTAGGATTCTAAGCAGATTTTCTCCATAACCACTTTTCATCAAAGGTTTTGCCATTTCTTTAAACTCTTCTTCATTGATGAATCCCATCTCATAAGCTGCCAAACCTATAGCACCTATCTTGAGCCCCTGGCGCTCTTCTATCACTTGAACAAATTGTGATGCTTTCATCAAGGACTGAAAAGTACCCGTATCTAACCAAGCGGTTCCGCGATCCAAAATACTTACCCTAAGCTTGTTTTTTTCCAAGTAAGCCTTGTTAATGTCGGTAATCTCTAACTCTCCCCTTTGGCTAGGCGTTATATTCTTGGCAATTTGTACCACATCGTTGTCATAGAAATAAATACCTGGTACTGCAAAGTTCGATTTGGGTTTTTCTGGTTTCTCCTCGATACTAATCGCCTTTCCTTTGCTATCAAACTCGACCACACCGTAACGTTCCGGATCCTGCACTTGATAGGCGTATATGATTCCCCCGTCGGGATTATTGTTCGATTTTAGTTGCTCTGACAGACCAGAGCCATAAAAAATATTATCCCCTAAAATAAGTGCTACCTTATCGGTTCCAATAAAATCTGCCCCTATAATAAATGCTTCTGCAAGGCCTTTAGGAGCTTCCTGTACCGCATAGGAAAAAGAACAACCATACCGCAAACCATCTCCTAGTAGTTCTTTAAAAAGAGAAAGGTCTTTGGAGGTGGTTATGATTAAAATATCCCTTATGCCAGCATACAATAAAGTACTTAAGGGATAAAAAATCATAGGTTTGTCATAAATAGGCATCAACTGTTTACTAACCGCCAACGTTATGGGATATAAGCGTGTTCCTGAACCTCCTGCCAATATGATTCCCTTCATTTCAAATATCTTTATATTTATTCACGTACCATTTAACCGTCTTTCTTAATCCTGTGTCGAAACGCTCCCTGGGCTGCCAAGAAAGTTCATCAGTAATTTTTTGGGCATTGACGGCATAACGCCAATCGTGGCCAGGGCGATCCTCTACAAAACTGATCTGCTCCTCATAGACACCCGAATCTTTCGGTTTGATTTCATTTAAAATAGCGCATATTTTTTTGGCAATAAACAAATTGTTCTGTTCATTTTCTGCACCCATGACATAGGTTTCACCTGGCTTGCCGTTCTGAAATACCTTCGCAATTCCTTTGCAATGATCTTCAACAAAAAGCCAGTCTCTAATGTTTTTCCCATTGCCATAAATGGGAATCGGTTCTTTGGACAATGCCTTCCTAATAATAGTGGGCATCAACTTTTCGTCGTGTTGTTTAGGGCCGTAATTATTTGAGCAGTTACTGGTTACTACATCTAAACCATAGGTATGGTGATAACTTCTTACTAAAAAATCAGAGGCGGCTTTTGAGGCACTGTAAGGGCTGTTGGGCGCATAGGCCGTTTTTTCTGTAAAAAACCCTTCATCACCTAAACTTCCATACACTTCATCGGTAGAGATGTGATGGAAACGTGCTTTTTCAAAACCTGGCTTCTTTTTATTTTTCCCGGTCAACCAATATTTCCTAGCGGTTTCCAAGAGAACAAAGGTCCCTTCTATATTGGTCTTTATAAAACTATCTGGGCTTTCAATGGAATTGTCTACATGAGATTCGGCGGCAAAATTTATAATTCCGGTAATCTTATAATTACGAAAAAGCCTGTTTAACAAACCTACATCGCAAATATCTCCTTTTATGAATACATATCTTTCCGAATGCGCTACTTCAGCTAAGTTTTCAGGATTACCGGCATAGGTTAACTTATCTAGATTCAAGATATTAATATCCGTGTTTTCCCTCAAAAAAAAAGATATGAAGTTACTCCCGATAAAACCAGCTCCTCCGGTAATCAGAATACTTTTTTTTTCTTTTACTGACATTAGTTCAAATTGTGTTCTTGGGCTTTCCTGTTTAGGTATTTAATAAATGAAAAGAAAAAGAAAAAGAAAAGTAACAGTGAAGGAATAAAAACGATGTTTTTACTAAAAAACTGCTTTCTTACTTCGTGTGAACTACTAATATTTATTATTTCAATGATTTTAGTAGTGCTTACCAGATCAAGCCTTTTCTCCTCTATTTCCTTTGCCAAAACTGTTTTTAAGGAAAGAAGGCTAGGTACATTCAAACTCTGTTCTTTCTCCATATAAATTGTTCCGCCATCGCTGGGTTTTTTAGACTGTGCCGCCAGACCTTTTGAATAATTTGCAATCAAATCATCAATTTGTTCAATAAGGTTACTATTCTTTTCAATACGCTTTTTGGCGTTCTCTCGAAGTACCTCCCCGACTTGTTCAAAATAGGAATTGGCATTGAGGTACTTTAAGATTTTGTCTATATTCTCTTTCCCAATTTTTAAATCCTTGTACCTAAATTTTAGTTTGTGGCGAATATTGCTTTTTTTAGAGAGCTCTTGTCGTATGGCTTCAACGGCAAAGCTTTGTTCCTTAAAGTTTTGAAGAAGACTCAAATACCTCATATCATTTTCCAAATCTTCTTCCTTCGAAACCTCTTCAATAGGTTCAACTAATACCTCAAAGCTCTTTATGTTAGAAGCGGCTATTCCTATTTTTGAGAAAAAAGCAGTGTCTTTAGACTTTGTATTTGCCTCAATCTCACTTATCATGTCATACAAATAATCTTTACTCTCAAAATTTGCTTTCACGATTACTTCCGTCTCTAACTTTTTTTCGAAAATAAAATTTGCAAGGAAGCCAGCCACCACTCCAACCGCCAGTAGTGAACCGATAACTATGCTATTCTTTTTAAGATATACGAAGAAGCGTAAAAAAGATTTGAAAATACTTTTTGAGACCTTTCTAAACAAAAGCATTAATTGTCCCAAATCAATTTCATCGCCTTTATTTGCGTTGTTTTGCGGCATTTCATTTCCCATATTCTATGAATTGAAAATTTGTTCTAATATTTTATCGGTAATTAAATAGGTTGGTTTTACCCCTGTGGTCCCCAACCCACCTGAAGCTAAAGTGCTACCGGTTTCAAGCGGATTATCCGATGCATAATACGCGTACCTCACTTTAACATCGTCTCGAATACTCTTACGTATTTTCGAGGCCGACTGAATTGCCTTTTGATAATGCACCCCTTCCATCTCAAGCCCAATAACGTTCCACGTACTTTGATGAAAAAACTTAAGAATGTCCTTATTTTGCAAGGAGGTTCCTAAAACCGTCACCATCGTACCCTCAAAAACTTCCAAACCGTGCCCTTTAAAATCAGCTGCACATAACTCATTTTCAAAAGGGTAGTTGTCTGCGGTACCTTCAAAGATATGTGCCGAAGGAATCATTAAATCTCCCTTGCCACCTTCCAAAATACCAGCTTTCCCCATAATGGAAATACTTTCTATATTCAGAAAAATCGCTTTCTTCTTGTTCTTTCCATAGGGGCGCAACAACTCGTCAATAGTCTCATACGCCTGTTCCCCAAAGGCATAGTCCATCACAAAGATAACAGGTTTTTGTTCATCAGGAATATCCTGTTCTAGGTCATAACAACAAGCCTCTTTCCCAAGTTTCGCCAAATCAAAAATCTGAACGTCGATATTGGTCCCTGTAGTATCGTCTATCGAAACCATCCCGTTTTTCTTTGCGACCGCCGTCACCTTGTTTCGAAGGGCATTACTACCGGTATTGCTTAGTGCTTCATATATTTCTAAAGACTCGGTATTAGGAAACTCTTTGGCAAGTGCTTTGCGGGCAAATAGGGAATTCATTACACTATGCATATTGGCGCTGATGATATGTATAGGGCGTTGTAAAAGCCCATTTTTCTTCAGCGTTTCCTTTATCGTATTGGCCCAACGTTCACCGTGAATATGGTGCCCTAATGTTTCACGTAATAGGGCACTAAACGTTATAGCCCTTTTTTCACCGGTAACTTCTTCTTCAATGGCAAGTTTACCTAGCCAGAAAACAATGTGCAAAAAACGTTCGGGATTGCTTTTAGTGGCAAACTTGGTATACACCTCCATGGTTTCTTCAAAAGAGCGCCCTAAAATATTTGCAACATGAATTAAGGTAACTTCGCGTTCGGCCTGCGTAAGTTTTGCTTTTTTTACAACTTTTTCCAGTTTCTTCCAATCCCGAATAGTCTCATCGGTATCTTCTATTAGTACCCGTTTGCATATTTTCTGGGATTCGACAAAAAGAAAAGTCAAATGGGTAAGAATATCATAAATGTCAGACCTGCCCCTGGTTATTTCGATGTTCATCTGCTCATCATCGATTCGGTAACAGTTACGTCTTCTTTTTGGAGGTACTATCGGTTTAAAGTGCGACTTTCCATACCCCTCATCGGAAGTTAAATTAATAAAACGACACTGTTCTATGCCCTCTGGTAAGCGCTCTAAGACATAAATCAATCCGCTAATTTCTGCTTTCTCTTCAGCGATGCTACCGTATATCTCGGGCCGAAGTTGAAGTAGTGCATTTTTCAAAGTTTCACCGGAAACCCCTGTAGGTTTATAGAAACCCCGGTTAAACAAATGCCGCATGGTGATATATAAGCGCTCAATTGCGTTGGTCGATTCTTGGGCGCGGGTGGTATTGGTTGTTTTCCCCATTGTAAAATTTCAAGCAAAATTACGATTAAAATTTAAGTTTTTTTAAGGCCTGTCCTTCCGCATTCTTATTTTCTAAAAGGTTCCTTACAATATGGGAACATGTTTACAAGGCCAAATCAAGCAGCCAGGCAGTAAACTACCGAGGGGCGAGCCCACGAGGCATTAAAAGGAAATTTAACATTGATTTCGAGGCAGGCCCGCCTGAACACTTGTCGTGCAGGCCTGCCTGTACTTTCGTCGTATAGGCGTCGGAGCATTATAAATCTCGATTATCGATTCAAAAAAAGATCTTAATACATGATCTACTGCAATAAGATGAAGAGTGCTACGTTCAAGTAGCAACCTAATTTAAAGGTCATTGCACCCTTTATTGCATAAAAAAACATAGATGGAAAATGCTCAATACTCCTTCATCAAAAATGCTTTTATCCGAATCGGTTTATTCACTTTTGTTTGTTTGTTTCCCTTTCAAATCTTTGCCGTTTCCGAGTCACCGAGGTATCCTGCAATGCTGCCGATAGAAAATGGCCAAATGATTTTGAACAGCCACAGCTTTCATGTTAAAAAGAAAAGCAATTTTTTGGTGGGAGCGGTGCGCGAGCATGTCGGGAGAGGTTTGACGATAGTACATTTAAAAACTTCAACCGATTTCGAATACCGCACTTTCGATACCTATGGCAGTAAATCGGCGGCCGCAGAATTTGTCGAAATGTTGACAAAGCTCCAAAAGAACAACGCTGCCTATGCAATTTTAGCCCATGATTCGGCTGCGGGTACTTTAACAACTTTCTCCGCAGCAATAACGAAAATGGGATTCCCTATACTTGGTAGTCTAAAAAACAGGCAAGCCTATGTAATGCATAACCTAAACGGGGAAATTAAGGAAAGTATTCATGAATTTTCACTCAACAAAACCCTTGCGATTCCCAAAGGTATTTTACACACCCATGAATACTTTCCTAAAATCAAATACGAGTTCGAACCGAACATTGACCGCTATATTGCCCACGCTGGCGGGGAGGTCGATGGCATAAAATCTACCAATACCTTAGAAGCATTAAATCAAAACTACAAACGGGGTTTTCGTCTATTCGAGTTAGATATTGTAGAAACAAAAGATGGGAAGTTAGTAGCTGCACATGATTGGAAAATGTGGTCTAGATTTACCGATTATGATGGCGCGCTACCAGTAACACATGCTGAATTTCAGAAACACAAAATTTATGGAAAGTACACTACCTTGGATTTGGCGGGCATCAACCGATGGTTTGCCGCTCATCCCGATGCAATCTTATTTACCGACAAAGTAAACGACCCAATCGCATTTGCCAATAGCTTTGTAGACAAAAATAGACTGGTGATGGAACTCTTTAGCCTCATGGCCGTCGAAGAAGCTTCTAAAGCGGGCATAAAGGCCATGATTTCCCAGGATCCCTTAGGAAAAATAAAAGGGGATAAATTAGCCTACCTCACCGCCAACAATGTACAGTATGTCGCACTTTCAAGAAGGGTTATTACAAACCAGACAGCACTGTTACTGGATCTACGAAAAAAAGGTATTCGTGTATACGTTTACAATGTAAATTTCGACCCTGGCAAAGACGAAAAATATGTGCAGGAAAACGAAATTGGACTAGTTTACGGGATGTATGCCGATAAATGGGTGTTCGATCAAGTTGTAAAAGGGGTCTCTAAATAAGTTGTTAATTCTCTAGTCGATAGTTAGAAAGCGCATCGGCCACCTTACGATCGTTCGAGAGTCGTTGTACTTTATTTTGCCCACCAAGTTTCCCTACCGATTTCATGTACTCTAAAAATCCGTTTTCATGGATCTTGGTGACTTTCAATGGTTGCAGAACATTTCCGCTGATCAAATCAAAATAATAACTATTCTGCTTTTGCAAAGAGGCCTCCAATAATGCTATAAACTTGGCCATATCGGAAGGTTCCTTTTGAAAAGAGACCAACCACTCGTGATAGGGCAACTGATCCCCTTCTGGCGTTATTTGCGGGGCCACTGTAAATTCGTTTACTAGTGCATCGGTACCTTCAATTGCCAACTGCATGGCTTCTTCGACCTCCTTCGCAATAACATGTTCTCCAAAAGCGGAAATAAAATGCTTAATTCGCCCCGAAACTATTATTCTAAAGGGTTTTAAACAAATAAACTGAACGGTATCTCCTAGGTTATACGCCCAGAGGCCAGCATTGGTCGAGATAATCATCACATAGTTTACATGCAATTCTACATCTTTCAAAGTGCTACGTACGGGGTTCTCTTCAAAGAACTCATCGGCCTTCACGAATTCATAAAAAATTCCCGAATTCAACAATAAAAGCATCCCTTTCTCAGTTTGGGAATCTTGATAGGCGAAAAAGCCTTCACTAGCAGGAAAAAGTTCAATGCTAGCCACTTTTCTTCCAATTAATTCCTCAAACTTGGCGCGATAGGGTTCATAGTTGACGCCCCCGTAAATAAACAAGTGGAAATTCTTAAAAAGCGTCCCGACGCTCTTGCCCGAGCGCTCGTTCAACTTTTCAAAATACATTTGCACCCATGAAGGTATCCCGGCAATGATGGTCATGTCTTCATCAATAGTCTCCGATACAATGGTATCTACTTTTGTCTCCCAATCCTCTATGCAATTGGTTTCCCAACTCGGCAAACGGTTCTTTTGAAGATAATTGGGAACATAATGGGCAGAAATTCCTGAAAGTCTTCCTAATTTGATTCCATTTTTTTCGGTAAGCACTGGGCTGCCTTGCAAAAACATCATTTTACCATCTACAAAAGCCGCTTTGCCCGTTTCATGAATATAACCAAGTATGGCATTGCGTGAAGCTTCTACCTGGCATTTAATAGATTCATCGGTTATGGGTATGTATTTGGCCCCGGAAGTGGTTCCGGAAGTTTTGGCAAAGTATACTGGTAGGCCTGGCCAAAGTATACTGCTTTCACCTCCAACTACTTTCTCAACATAGGGTTTTAGTGCTTCGTAATCCCTAATGGCCACCTTTTGGACAAAGTCGGCATGTGATCGTATGTTGGCAAAATCATGGTCTTTGCCAAAGACCGTTTGTTTTGCAGCGCGAATGAGTTGTTGAAAAACACGCTCCTGGGTAGCGATTGGATTGCTGGCCCATTTGGTTCTCTTTCGAACAATGTTCTTGGCAAAAACCTTGGCTGCAATTGATTTTAGAGACATCCGGATTATTTAAAATCAATGTAGTCCATCGGGTTCACTGGCGCCCCATTATTCCATAGTTCAAAATGCAGGTGTGGCCCGGTAGTATATTCCCCTGTATTGCCCACAGAGGCAATGACTTCACCGGAGGTGACAACATCCCCTTGCGATTTGTTCAAGGATCCATTGTGTTTGTATACACTTAACAAACCATCTTTATGTTCTAAGATGATCACATGCCCTGTGTCGGCGGTCCACTCTGCAAAAATCACAGTCCCGTCGGCAACCGCTTTGATGGGCGTTTCTCTTGGTGCAACAATATCTACCGCATAATGCTTCTTTTGTGTGCTGTACCCTTGCGACAGGGTGCCACTTAAAGGCGGGAAAAAAACGATGCTGGTGCTGGCCGAACCTCTTTCAAAAAGATTGTACTTATCCTCCAAAGCAACTTCGGCCCTAAGCAAAGAATCTTCCTTGATAGGACTAAGGTCAACTGTAGAAGGGTCTAACTTGAATTGTTTAAAAAGAGAGTCCCTATTAATTTCATCATTTTCCAAATCACCCCGAAGTACCATACGCACATTATCGAGATACCTATTGGTATAATAAAGAGTTCTCACGAGAGAATCAGTCTTATACGTAAGTTCCGTAGCTTGCGCTTTCAATTTTGTTGATGAATAACCGGGAATATACTCCCGCAACGGGGTAAAGGCAATCAACAAGGTGGTAAGGCCTATAAGCCCAATTATGCACAAAGAGCCCGAAACAAAAACGTTCAATCGGCTTAGTTTAAAAGATATTTTTTCTTCAAAAGTATTTTCGTTCAGAATTACCAAACGGTACTTATGCAGTAGTTTTCTTTTAATTT
Source organism: uncultured Flavobacteriaceae bacterium (assembly GCA_938010765.1). Lineage (GTDB taxonomy): Bacteria > Bacteroidota > Bacteroidia > Flavobacteriales > Flavobacteriaceae > Pelagihabitans. The sequence continues at coordinate 34,398 of CALLVX010000003.1, forward strand.
CTCCTCTTTTCTTTACTTTTTTGGCCATTGCTTCACAAAGATAAGCTTAGAATTGAATTATAAAGGGTTGCAGCTTAAATTTATAAGCTTGGTTACTCCCTGTTCCCTATAGTTTTGCGAAAAAAACGCAAATCATAGCTATGTGCAATTAAAATAAGAAAGGCACGTTACTATTAACAGCAACTTATCAACTTTTTTAGTATCTTTGGAACCTTATAAATCATAAACTATGCTAGTTTTACATACATTTTTAGCGATTGGTGCACCACAAATAATTTTGGTGGTAGTGGTCGTACTTTTATTGTTTGGAGGCAAAAAAATTCCAGAATTGATGCGTGGTCTGGGAAGTGGAATAAAAGAATTTAAAGATGCCTCTAAGGAAGATGAAAAATTGGAAGAAAAAAAAGAATAACATAATTACAAAATAGTTATTAAACCCTTGGAAATCCCGAGGGTTTTTTTGTGCTTCATTGTCAGGTTTATAAAAAAGGGATTATATACCGAATGGCATATAATCCCTTTTTTTGTTAAACGACTTCCTTAAAAACCCGTTTTAATAACTATTTCCTACACAACAATACGGCTTTTAGCCACGCGATAGAAAGCCTAATAGCCCCCTTAGCTCGTTTTGACAGAAAGCATCTGTTTTAAGCTGATTCACAACACTTTCCCCTTGCTACACAACAAAACAGATACGATAGGTATCACATCTGTTAAATTCCTCGTTAATAGGTTAATTAAAGAAGCGCGAGGGCGAGTTTGCTCCCTATAACTCTCTCGGCGATTTAACCACCAAAAAAATGCTTAACCTACAACGCATTGCCATCGCAGTTTTCCTCTTGGGAATCTTTACAAGTTTTAGTGAGCCTACGAGCATTGCGATTTCAAGTACCCCAGAAAATACTATTGCTTATTTAGAGAATGATGTACTAGTTGCCTCTCCACCTCCAACTTTTTCTAACTGCCCTTCTGATATGACGGGCTTAGTCCCATCCATCGGGAACTGTACAGTTTCGGTGAATTGGATACCTCCCATTGCGTCGGGCGGATTAGGATCTCTGACGGTAAGCAGTAACTACAATCCGGGTGATCAGTTTTTTGCAGGTACCCACCGGGTGGTATACCGTGCGACCGACAGCAACGGAGATACGGCTTTTTGCACCTTCAATATTACCGTTTTAGATAATGAAAACCCTGTGATAACAGCTCCGGCAGATATTGCCGTTAGCGCTGATCCAGGAAGTTGTGGGGCCGTAATAAATTTTACGTATCCAACAGCTTCCGACAACTGCCCTGCGGGAACAGGAGAATCTTCCCTAGAGGAAAATTTTGACGGTGGAGATGATTTTTCCCAGCTTTGTTACGTCTTCGACGGAACAAGTGTTGGCACTAGTGGCATAATAGATGGCACTTTTGAACTGGAGACAGAACAAATTGTAGACTTCGATGCGCGATCGTTCTTAATGCCTCTTACCCTATTTAATGGGACTGGGGAAATCTTTTTTGACCATATTCTTGAAAAAGGGATTGGCAATTTAACCACCCGTGACACCCGTATTACAATCTCTCTTGTTGACACGGGTGGTACGGCAACTCAAATTTTTTCCAAACAGTATCTCGATGAAAACTTATACACAGAATATATCCCGATTACCCAATCTGGAAATTTTTATGTCCTATTTGAATTTACATCCGATGATCGGAGAAGAGATATAGCATATCTAGATAATATATATGTTCCCGGATTTGTAGTAGCTAACGAAAGTGGTTCGGGACAATGCGATGCCGCATTTCTAAGAGTAGCCAAAACAGATGGTTCTGGACTAAATAGTGGAGATGAATTTCCAGTTGGTACCACCACCCTACGTTATTTCACCGAAGATGCCGCTGGCAACTTTGACTTCGAAGAATTAAACATTACGGTTACTAATGATATCACCCCTCCTTCAGGACCCGATGTAGAGTATTGTGAGGGCAATACCATCCCTACATTAACGGTCAGTAATGACCCTACAGAAACTGTGGATTGGTACGACGCACCTTCGGGAGGTACACTATTACTTGCCGATAGTAACACGTATACACCCACGGGGCCTGGTGACTATTATGTAGAATCCAGAAATGCTTTAACAGGTTGTACCAGCGCAACGAGAACAAGGATTAGACTCTTAGAAAATCCAAGACCTGACCCACCAGTGGTGGTTTCGTCTATTGAATATTGTATTGGGGATACGGCGGTACCATTGACAGCTACTGAAGATCCAGGAAACTTATTGGAATGGTATACAGTGGCAACCGGAGGTACCATGCTTCCGGGAGCTCCAACGCCGGATACCAGCTCGGCAAATACTACCAATTACTATGTACAACAGGTTGATGGTACAACAGGATGTACCAGTCTAAGAGCCCAAATACAGGTAATTGTTTATAACCTTCCTGTTGCTCCTTCGGTTACTAGTCCATTAGAATACTGTATTGGCGAAACTGCCGCCACATTAGATTCCAGTGCCACTGGAACGAACTTAGTTTGGTATGACGCTGCCGTTGGTGGAAACATTATTTCTGGGACCTTTAGACCAAGTACTGCAATTGCAGGAACACAAAACTATTGGGTGACTCAATCGGTCGCCTCAGGAGGAACTAGCTGTGAAAGCACTCGGGCCCAGCTGGTCGTAAATGTCAATGCCCCTCCCGCAATTACCACACAACCAACAAACCAAACGGTATGCGAAGGTGAAAATGCTTCTTTTACTTCGGCCGCCTCCAATGCTGTAACTTATCAATGGCAGTTATTCAATGGTGGTACATGGACAGATTTGAGCGATGGTGCACCTTACAGCAATACTACGACCACAACTTTAGACATTACCGCTGCTACATTGGCAATGAACGGAAACCAGTATCGTATGATGGCCTCTAGCATTGCAGCCGGTTGTGCCGATGCTATTTCAGCAGAACGAACACTTACCGTAAATGCCCTTCCGAACGCACCGGGAGTCACATCTCCTGTACTCTATTGCGTAGGGGATACTGCAACACAACTCACTGCTACAGGAACCAATCTTTTATGGTACACCGTAGCAACTGGTGGAACGGGAAGCGCAACAGCACCGACTCCAAGCACAGCAGCCGCAGGTAGCACTTCGTATTGGGTGAGCCAAACCAACGCCAGTTCATGTGAAGGGCCAAGAGCGGAAATTGTTGTTACCGTAAATGCTTTTCCGAATGCACCGGGAGTTACATCACCAGTTAACTATTGTATTGGGGATACCGCCACTCAGTTGACGGCCTCAGGAACCAATCTTTTATGGTATACCGTGGCAACCGGAGGAACAGGAAGTGCTACAGCACCCACCCCTAACACTGCAACTGCGGGTAGTACCTCGTACTGGGTAAGTCAGACAAACGCTAGTTCATGTGAAAGCCCACGAGCTGAAATCGTTGTCAATGTCAATACCCTTCCAAATGCGCCGGGAGTCACCACTCCGGTCACCTATTGTCAAAATGACACCGCATCACAGCTTACCGCTACGGGCACCAACCTATTATGGTATACCGTTGCAACAGGCGGTACCGGAAGCGCAACAGCGCCTACCCCCAACACCGCTACAACGGGAAGCACCTCGTACTGGGTAAGTCAGACAAACGCTAGTTCATGTGAAGGCCCAAGGGCAGAAATCGTTGTCACGATAAATGCCCAACCAAGCGCACCTGGAGTCACCACTCCGGTCACCTACTGTGAAGGGGATACCGCATCGCAACTTACCGCCACGGGCACCAATCTTTTATGGTACACCGTCGCAACAGGCGGAACGGGAAGCGCAACAGCACCTACCCCGAGCACCGCTACAACAGGCAGCACCTCGTACTGGGTGAGCCAAACCAACGCCAGTTCATGTGAAGGGCCAAGAGCTGAAATCGTCGTTACTGTTAATCCTATTCCAAGTGCACCGGGTGTTGCTACACCTGTCGTCTACTGTCAAAATGATACCGCCTCGCAATTGACCGCTACAGGCACCAACCTATTATGGTATACGGCTGCAACGGGAGGTACCGGAAACACCACTGCTCCAACTCCAAGTACCAGTGCTGTTGGAGACACTTCTTATTATGTTAGTCAAACGTCTGGAACTTGTGAAAGCCCAAGAGCGGAAATCGTCGTTACCATCAATGCACAACCGACCATCGGTATCGACACCGCACCCAGCTGTGCCGTAGATCTATTGACCTATTCGCTATCGGTCAATGTCAGCACCGGAAACGTGACCAGTACCGCGGGTACGGTCACCGATAACGGGGGTAATAACTGGACCGTCTCGGCCATTCCTTCGGGAACCGATATCACCATTACAGTCACAGATACCGGAAATTCATGTGACAACACTATCAATATCACAGCACCTAACTGTAGCTGTCCCACCGTCAACGAACCGGGGGATGACAGCGGCGACCTCGCCTATTGTATAGGTGGTACCGTACCGACCATTTCCGCAACCGTAAACGCAGGGGAGACCATCGATTGGTATACAACAGCAACAGGAGGAACGGCAATTTCAACGGGATCCCTGACCTTTCAGCCAAGTGCCGCCAGCCTTTCCAATGGCCCCAACAGTTTTTATGCCGAGGCAAGGAACACTGCCAACGGATGTACAAGTGCCACGAGAAACGAAATCATCATCACTCAAAATACATTGCCAGCAGCGCCGGGAGTAACCACTCCCGTAACCTACTGCGAAGGCGATACCGCATCGCAACTCACTGCCACGGGAACCAACCTATTATGGTATACCGTTGCAACAGGCGGTACCGGAAGCGCAACAGCGCCTACCCCCAACACCGCTACAACGGGAAGCACCTCGTACTGGGTAAGTCAGACAAACGCTAGTTCATGTG
>CALLVX010000004.1 GCA_938010765.1 uncultured Flavobacteriaceae bacterium
CAGATAGATACCAATGTGAACATTCTACCAACGACCATTCCCTATAACAATCCAGATAGGAACAACGGACTGTTGGACCAAAGCAACAACGGTAAGTTCGTACTCACCACCGCAGGGGGCTGCGCAACGGTGATTACACTACAAGTTTTAGGAACATGTGACCCGGGAGAAACTGAAATTTCCCCTAGGTATAATAGAAATGGTATATGGTGCAATAATGCCAACGTACCATGTGAGAGTGATATTTCGATAAACGAAGGCGACTCCTTAATTTTAAGTATTTTTCCAAATACCGGAACCAACTTTACGATTATAGGTCCTGATGGCGCTGAGTATTCTGGAAATCAAACGTTCACTTCTGTTACGCAGACCCAGGAAGGAAGATATACATTTATTTCTAGCGAAGGTTGTAATACCACCTTAGATGTAACCGTAAACGAAATTGATTGCGCCACGCTTGGTATGCAAACCGAATATCGAATTAATGAAAGTGGACTCTATTTTGCAGGAGAATCAGAATTAACCATTGACGCCGGTAATACGGTTCGATTGAGCATTCTACCAAATAACTCACCATTTAGTATTCCATTTAGCATTGCTTCTACCTCGTTAAACGGTAATAGTAAAGACTTTAATAGATTTGATCTGGTATTAACAAACCTAGAAGAGGATGACACAGGTTTGTACACATTTACAACTGCCGCAGGTTGTGAAGTTACCTTGCAACTAAATGTAACCCCCTTAGACTGTTCCACTTTTGATTTGGAAACAGAGTATAGAATAAACTCCGAAGCGTTTATTGGGGGGGAAACAGAAATTGCCTTAGAGGCAGGAAACACACTGGCCCTCAGCATAACTCCAAACGATATTCCTTTCGAAATCACTTCGAATTCAACGAACGGCAATGCCAAACCATCTGACCTTCAGGATTTGGTTTTGACCAACATTCAGCCAGATGATGCAGGGATATATACGTTTACGGCCGGTTCTGGTTGCGAAGTTACCCTCAACGTAATTGTGAATATAGCCGACTGTAGCACTTTAGACCTTCAAACGGAGTATCAGATAAATGGGATAGGATCGTATATAGAAAATGCCTCGGAAGTTGTAGTTGATTTGGGTAGCTCTATTACCTTGAGCATCGTACCTAATGGTACTCCCTTTGGTATTGAATCTACCTCGGTCAATAATAATAGTAAACCAACCGACCTAAATGATTTGACACTGACCAGTATCGTAGCTGAAGATGCAGGACTATATACGTTTACGACCGGTTCTGGTTGTGAAGTAACCTTAAATGTGGTTATAAACGAAGTCGACTGCGAAACCTTTGAATTGGAAACGGAGTATCGTCTTAACAACACTGGCGATTACATCATAGGTGCTAGTGAGGTAACCGTGGATTTTGGCAGTACCATCACTCTTAGTATACTTCCAAATGACACTCCATTTAGTATCTCATCAAATTCTGATAACGGAAATTCTAAATTACTAGATATAAATGATTTAACCATTGAAAATCTTGCACCTGAAGATACTGGGACCTACACTTTCACCACGGCCGCAGGTTGTGAAGTGAGTTTGGAACTTATTGTCAACTGCCCCAGTGGGCCTTTTACCCCTGAATATACTATTGATGTTGTAACTAATAGCGGAGAAGACGTAATAATCGTAGATGCTGGTATTCAGGTTTCATTAAGTACGGTGGAAAAAAATGTGGCATTTACAATAACAGATCCAGACGGCAATACCACCTCTGGTGATTTAGACCTCGGAGCTATTGCGGTTGATCAAGCAGGAACATACATATTTACCTCTATGGAAGGATGTACTGCAATCTTGGACATAATAGTCACAAACCCTTGCTTACCTGGTTCTTTTTCCCCCGAATACACCATTGATGGGGTGGTCGGAAGTGGAGAACCAATTTTAACGATTGATTTGGGTACTCCAGTGAGTCTAGGGATTGTTCAAAATGTAGATTTCACAATCACGCTACCAGATGCATCTGTTGTGAACGGTGATTTTGATCTTGGAAACATTTCTTTTGATCAAGAGGGAAGATACATCTTCACTTTTGCTCCTGGATGTACAGCAAGTCTAGAGATTTTTGTTGTCGACCCTTGCACGGAGGATCGGTTTGCTCCAGAATACATTATTGATGGGCTATCAGGAAATGGGGAAACATCTTTGACACTTGATGAGGGTACTACGGTCGTGCTTGGCTTACTTCAGGCTGGTGTTGATTTTACCATCACAGCCCCCGATAATTCTCTGACCACAAATAGCAATCTCGATTTAGGTGAAATTACGCTAGCAGATGCTGGGAACTATGTATTCAGTTCTCCGAAAGGTTGCGAAGCAACACTGACTATCAACGTGAACGCAATTGATCCTTGCCCAGAAGGAAGTGTTACCGCTTCTTACAGTATTGATGGTATTCTTGGAGATGGTGATGAGAGTATTACTATAGATGCTGGTACCGCATTAATACTTGGAATTACTCAAAGTACACCTTATTCAATAACATTGCCAGATGGTTCGGTAAACGACGGTGAACTAGGCTTCGCCGGCATTACAACCGAACAAGCCGGAAATTACTTATTCACTTCAGAATTAGGGTGTACCACAACTTTATTGATAAACGTACTACCAGTTATTGACCCTGAGGTAAAATTAAAAGATGTTCGGGTATTTCCAAATCCAACAACCAACGGCACAGTTACCTTGGGGCTTGAAAATTACCTCAATGAACAGTTATTTCTAACCATATACGATATTTACGGAAAAAGAATACGTTTGGTCTCGGTACCTCAAGACCATCCTGCGGAAGTAACGATAGATCTTACGACCCTGAGCATGGGTACTTATATTTTGGAGATTAGAAGAAGTGAGGTAGATGAGAATACTTTAAAAAAGGTACTAAAAAGAAGATAAAGAAAAAATACTTCGTCTTTACTGAATATGACAGGAGTTTTTTTGCGAGTTACGTTGTGTTTCTCTAAAGTAAGGAACTAAAAAAGAGATAGTGAAAATATTGGTTACAGGAGCCGCGGGCTTCATCGGGTTCCATGTTACGAAAGTGCTTTTAGCTAAAGAACATAATGTCGTGGGGTTAGACAACATTAACGACTATTATGACATAGCACTGAAGTATGATAGGTTGACAACATTGGGTATACCAAAGGAAAAGGCTGAAATTCTTAATAAACCTGTCAACAGCACTGTATTTGCGAACAACTTCAAATTTGTTCGTATGAATTTGGAAGACAGGGAACTTCTGCCCACACTATTTGAGAATGAAAAATTCGACGTTGTTTGCAATCTTGCTGCTCAGGCGGGAGTGCGCTATAGTTTAGAGAATCCTGAAACGTACATAGACAGTAATATCGTTGGCTTTTTAAACATTCTGGAATGTAGTCGAAACCATAAAATAAAACACCTGGTCTATGCCAGTAGTTCAAGCGTATATGGTTTAAACAAAAAAACGCCTTTTGAAACATCAGATAGTGTAGATCGCCCAATTAGTTTATACGCCGCTTCTAAAAAAAGCAATGAACTTATGGCTCATACTTACAGCCATTTATACAGCATCCCCACAACTGGCTTGCGTTTTTTTACCGTATATGGCCCATGGGGCAGGCCTGATATGGCCATGTTCTTGTTTACCGATGCAATAATAAAAGGTAATCCTATAAAAGTGTTCAATAATGGGGATATGGAGCGTGACTTCACCTATATCGACGATATCACGGAAGGTGTTATTAGAATAATAGAGAAAAAGAAAGAAACTACTTCTAAATCCGATTTATATAAGATTTACAATATTGGCAACAATAATTCGGTCAAACTATTGGATTTTATCAAAGCAATCGAAAAGTCTTTGGGTATCAAGGCAAAAATGCAAATGCTACCCATGCAACCAGGCGATGTAAAGAAGACCTGGGCGAACGTAGATGGTTTGATAAATGAATATGGTTATAGCCCCAACACCTCTGTAGCAACGGGAATTGGAAATTTCGTAGATTGGTATAAACAGTATTATAAAATTAAACCCTCTTGAGATTGACGCTGCCAATATCTATTAAACAATAGTTCCCAAATCGAAATTACAGTGCTTGCCACCTTAGAATATTGGTAATTTAAGTTTCTTTACCCATCTTTGCACCTTCTATTTTATATACAACAATGTTTATGTCTTACGAACTCGATTCCAACCTGCATATTTTAGTTACAGGAGGTGCTGGCTTTATAGGTTCCAACTTATGTGAAACCCTTTTAAACAATGGAAACAGTGTCGTATGTCTCGATAACTTCGCTACCGGAAAGAGAACGAATATCGCGCACTTATTGGGAAACAAAAAATTTAAATTGATCGAAGGTGATATTCGAAATGCCGAACAATGTAGGGAAGCCTGTAGTAATGTTGATTTTGTATTACATCAAGCCGCTTTAGGATCCGTACCTAGATCTATAAATGATCCTGTAACAAGCAATGAGGTCAATGTATCAGGTTTTTTAAACATGTTAGTGGCGGCCAGGGATGCCAATGTGAAAAGATTTATTTATGCGGCAAGTTCTTCAACCTATGGAGATTCAAAAAAATTACCTAAAATCGAAGATGAAATAGGAAAACCACTGTCCCCATATGCAATAACGAAATATGTGAACGAATTGTATGCAGGAATTTTTAGTAGCACCTACGGCATGGAGACTATAGGGCTTCGCTATTTTAACGTTTTTGGTAGAAAGCAAGACCCGGATGGGGCATACGCAGCAGTGATTCCGAAATTTGTGATGCAGCTTATGAAGTATGAATCTCCTGTAATTAACGGGGATGGTTCTTACTCAAGAGATTTCACCTATATCGACAATGTAATACAAATGAACATCTTGGCAATATTGGCCAATAATAAAGATGCCATAAACACCGTTTACAACGTGGCCTATGGTGAGCGCACCGACCTGAACGAACTAGTTGCTTTGCTAAAGAACTATTTAGGTGAATTTGATGAAAAAATTCGAGATGTTCAGGTTGTTCATGGTGATAAAAGACAAGGAGATGTGCCTCATTCCTTAGCATCTATTGAAAAAGCAAAAAAGCTGCTGGGATATAACCCGCAGTATAATATAATCAACGGATTAAGAGAATCGGTTGAATGGTATTGGGAAAATTTAAAATAATTAAAGAATGAATTTAACAGTTATAGGTACCGGTTATGTAGGATTAGTAAGTGGTACATGCTTTGCGGAAATGGGTAACACCGTTACGTGTATTGATGTTGACTCTAAAAAAATAGAGGACTTAAAAAAAGGGATTATCCCTATATATGAACCAGGGCTCGAAGCAATGGTGGCACGAAATGTAAACAATAAAACATTGCGTTTCAGTACTGATCTTTCAAAAAATTTAGAAAAATGTGATATTGCTTTCATTGCGGTGGGCACTCCCATGGGGGATGATGGTTCCGCAGATTTGCAATACGTTCTTCAGGTAGCGAAAGAAATAGGGCAACACATGACACATAAATTAATTGTAGTTGACAAGTCTACCGTCCCGGTAGGTACAGCTGATAAAGTGAGAGGCGTCATTAAAGAAGAACTGACCAAACGAAATCTACAACTTGAATTCGACGTAGTTTCAAATCCTGAATTTCTGAAGGAAGGTGATGCAATCAATGATTTCATGAAACCTGACCGTGTTGTTGTAGGTTCCGATGATGATGAGGCAACAGATAAAATGAGGGCGCTATATTCCCCATTTTTCAGAAGTAGCGCTGACAGGTTGATCACTATGGATGTAAGATCTGCAGAAATGACCAAATATGTGGCAAACGCGATGCTGGCAACGAAAATTTCATTTATGAATGAAATTGCAAACATATGTGAACTTGTCGATGCCGATGTAAATAAGGTAAGGCTTGGAATAGGCTCAGATAGTAGAATCGGGTATAGCTTTATCTATCCCGGTAGTGGATATGGTGGTTCTTGCTTCCCCAAAGATGTGAAAGCCCTAAAGAAAACAGCCGAAGAACATGGCTATACCGCCAAACTAATAACTTCTGTAGAAGACGTAAACAACAAGCAAAAATTGGTGATTGCCAAGAAGGTAATTAACCGATTTGGTGAGGATTTAAGCGGAAAAACGTTCGCAGTATGGGGATTGGCGTTTAAACCTGAAACTGATGATATGAGAGAAGCTCCATCCATATACATCATCAAAGAACTAGTTAAACGGGGCGCTAAAATAAACGCCTACGATCCAAAAGCTATGGAAGAAGCCCAACATTTCTACCTTAAGGATGAAAAAAATATTTCGTACTTCAATTCAAAGTATGAAACTTTGAAAGGTGCAGATGCCATGATATTGTTGACAGAATGGAAAGAATTTAGATCTCCCGATTTTGAAGAACTGCAGGTACAGCTAAAAGAACCGGTAATTTTCGATGGAAGAAATCAGTACAATCACGAAAGAATGCTGAAAAAAGGTTTTGAATATTTTCAAATAGGAAAAAAATAAAGGCCAGCAATGTACCTTTTACAATGAATAATTACTATTAAAAAATGGGTCGAATATTTAATATTCGACCTATTTTTTTAATGCTACTTTTAATTTTTGTCGTTGTACCAACCATTTAAAATAGAGAAAACTAAACGTCTCCCCTATTTACTCCCATAAAGCAAGAGTTGGCGCATAACGGTAAGAAATAAAAATCAATAATTTTCGATTAGAAAACTTATCCAAACCATTTTATAAGTTCACTAGGTGTACTCATCTGGGATAAAATTCGATCTTAAATCCGCTTTTTTAGCACTTTGTGCAATGAAGTGCATAATGTGCCCAAGTTTCCAAGCAGCGATTACCTGATCACGACGAATGAACAATTCGTTTTTATGGATAGGGGCACTTGTACTAATATGACATCCTCTTTCAGCGGTAGAACATGAATCATACCCTACTCTGAACACCAAATCGAAAGCAGTTTTGTTGAAATCAAAGAAACGACCATAAGGATATGCAAAATGTAAAATCGGACCGCATTTTTTTTCTAAAATAGCCTTACATTCCACGAGATCATCATGAACTTCTGTCGATGACATGTCGATAATATTGGTATGATTCACTGTATGGGAGCCTATCTCGTGTCCCCGTTTTTGCAATTCATGCACATCATTCCAATTCATAAATTCAATTGGAGGCATTCTCAAGCGTTCAGAGCAAAATTCCTTTACCCAATAATCATCTTTCACCCCAATACTTACAGGGTTTAGAAAAAAACAACAATTAGCTCCGTAACGTTCCAAGATTTCTGCGGCCTTCAGGTTGTTCTTAAATCCGTCATCAGAACTCCAAGAGATATACGGCTTGTCGATATCACCTAAAAGTAAACGTCTAACAGCTTCCGAATGCGAAATAAAAGTGTGATTCTTGGCAAGTTCCTTTAGCAACCTTTCAAATTTTTCAATTTCATCATCAAAAACGTGATGAATGAACAAAAATTGAATTCTAGGTTTTTTAAGCGCTTCCTCTAACCCTAACAATGTATTGCGGGTAGTGAGTAAATTAAGTGCTATGTCCCTGGCTATCCCTCTTAAAGAAATACCTTGAAAGTCCTTTACCCCAGTAAAATTCTCAGTATAAATCAATATAACTTATTTGTGCTGGCCTTGTAATCGCAAATTTACTTAAAATTGACATACTAGGTTGCTATATCAAGTTGTAAAACCAAGTCAATAAAGTGATTAAATTACCGGATATTGACAATCAGTAAAATCACTTATCCGTTAAAAATGTTAAAAAAAAGTGTATTTCATCGAATAAATCAACACTTAAACATCTTAATACAAGAATTGAAGCGTATTTTGTCAAGTGATTTACCTAGAAAGCGTCATTCATCGAAAAGTGCCGACCCGTTCATCGAAAAAATTTGGTTTCGCTGAAAAAACCGAAAAATAAAATTCATTTTTGTTATCCAAAATCTTACAATTCAAAATTAAACCTATCTTAAACCTACAACCTATGGTCTCCACGCTAAATGTCAACAAGTTGACACTACTCCTACTTGCGGTATCTTTCCTTTTTTCATGCGGTAAAGATTCTGACTTGTTAGATGATTACACTTCATTAGAAGATTCAGATATTATTGATGGGCGCAACTTTGTTAAAGACGATGTATTTGTATTGAATGGAGACAATAGTATTATTCTAGATGTATTGCTGAATGATAATTTCCCTAATTCGGACAATGTGCGCATCACCAGTATATCGAACGCTTCGTGGGGGGTTGTGGAGATTATGGAAGACAACACTATCCTTTATACCCCTGTGGTCAGGCATCAAGAATCTACCAATACTAGTGAAGGGAGCGAGGAAGAAAGTACTGAGGAAAATACTTCTGAAGAAACGACCGAGGAAGACAATTCGTCCGACGGACAAGCCGATGGTTCGGAAGAAGACACCGCTGACGGCAACGAAGGTTCCGATTCTGGCGAGTCTGATGATTCGACCGAAGAAGAAGGTAGTGAAACAAATGAAGATCCTGATTCTGAGAGTACCACCGATACTTTTGATTATACAGCAGAAACAGAAAACGAAGATGGCACAACCACATCCGAAGAGGGCTCAGTGTCTGTGGAATATGGAAATGAATCTACTACTGAAGAAACTGAGGAGGAAACAGAAGAAGAGACTACCGAAGAAGAAAGTACTGAGGAAGATACTACCGAAGATGAAACGCCTCCTATTGCGGGCAATGCACGGTACGTTACGACTACAGGAAAAAGTTCAAACGATGGCCTTTCTGAAAACACGGCCTGGAGCATAGAACATGCCTTTGTTGTAGCCCAACCGGGACAAACCATATATGTTAAGGCCGGCAGTTATGTCAATAAAGAACTAATTCTGTACCAAGGTGGTAGCGCAGGAAATCCGATAAAATTTATTGGCTACAAAACAACACCTGAGGATACGAAAGTTTCGAACGGAGCCTCCTTTAAGTATGGCGACCAAATCAATACCTCTTTAATGCCCCTTTTTCAAGGCAATGCGCCTAACGGGCGTGGCCAAGGCATGGCTATGCGAATAGATGAAAGTTATGTAGAAGTACACAATATTCAATTCACAGGATACGCAACTGCAATATTGAACCAAGGTTCCTATGCTCGCTACAAAAACATTATTGGGTTTTCTCTGGGAGATTTTAGGTCAGGTGGTAGCCCTGAATATAGTGGTGTAGGAGTTTTACTTAAAGGTAGTAACAATAAGGTCGAAGATTCTTATTTTTATAATGTTGGAGCAGAAGGTGTAACTTTAAATGGATGTAATACCTGCGAGGTGAAGTATACCGAAGTTGTTTCCGATTCGAATGTCAACCCTACAGATTACTATGTTTTATTTACTGGTGGAACCACAAATTCAGTGGTTGAAAATTGCAAGGCCAGAAGGAAAAGTGGGTTGTCGCATTTTGGACATGGCCTCGTTATGAAAGATGGGGCCACAAACAATCTTATTACAAAATCTCAAGTGTTTAACACTTATATTGAGCTCCAATTCGCAAATGTTTCTGAAAATTTGGTTACTAATTGTTCCATTACGGGGAGGTGGAATGAAGATGGTGATTATGCAGGTGGCATTATGACCGCAAATGGCGCGCACCATAATACGTTTAGAGATATTGACATAAGCGGTGTTTACAGTGGTATTCGATTCTCGGATTGGAGAGATGGCGTAGGAAGTCCGAACGATACAAATGACGCCGGGAATAATAATGTTTATAGTAACATTCAAGTGAGCGACTCTGACTTCGCAATAGATTTTAATGAATTTGAAAAGCTGGAAGGCAATGCTTGGAACAATGAGTTCAGCAATTGTTACTTCTTAAATGTAGATACCATGTTCAGAGTTAACAGACCTAATTCTGGGAACAGAGTAATTGGCTGCACGGTACAAAATGTAAACAAGCTAAAAGTAACATCATCTGGATATAACTACCAGCTAAATGGCAACACGGTATTTGAAAATATGAATTGGGTAAATGTAGGTTTTGAACTCCCTTAAAACCAATTTCATCCATTAAAGAAAAAAGGTCATGAATAAAAATCATGACCTTTTTTGGTAAATATCTTTTAATGATAGAGGATTTTGGTCAATTCCTCAAAACAACCGGTTTTTGCCTACTCTCAACTAAGATTGCTATAGAATTAAAAATAAAAACCTGATATTTGCAGCGAATTAGAAAAAGAGCAGACTAATTTCAAATTTAGGTCGTTAAAGAACTAAAATAACACTAGTCATTTACATATTTAAGGAGATTATTTTATGAGCAAAATTGCATTGATAACGGGAGTCACCGGACAAGATGGGGCCTACCTTAGCGAGTTTTTATTAAAAAAAGGATATACTGTACATGGTCTAAAAAGGCGTTCTTCCCTTTTCAATACCGACCGTATTGACCATCTATATCAAGACCCACATGTAGAGCACAGAAACTTCATACTTCACTATGGAGATATGACCGACAGTACAAACCTAATTCGACTTATTCAAGAGATACAGCCAGATGAAATTTATAATCTAGCAGCAATGAGCCATGTTCATGTTTCGTTCGAAGTTCCTGAGTATACTGCAAATGCAGATGGTATAGGTACCCTGAGAATTCTCGATGCCGTAAGACTCTTAGGCTTAGGAGAAAAAACAAGAATTTATCAAGCCTCTACATCAGAACTTTATGGCAAGGTGCAAGAAGTGCCTCAAAGTGAAACAACCCCATTTTACCCAAGAAGTCCGTATGCAGTGGCAAAAATGTACGCCTATTGGATTACCGTCAACTATCGGGAAGCATATGGAATGTATGCTTGCAATGGGATTTTGTTCAACCACGAATCTCCGATCAGAGGAGAAACTTTTGTAACAAGAAAAATTACCCGAGCAACATCAAGGATAGCTTTGGGACTACAGGATAAATTATATCTAGGAAACCTAGATGCTCAGCGCGACTGGGGTCATGCAAAAGATTATGTACGTATGATGTGGATGATACTGCAGGCAGATGAAGCCGAGGATTGGGTAATTGCTACCGGAAAAACCACACCAGTGCGTGAATTTGTACGAATGAGTTTTGCCGAAGTGGGAATTGAATTGGAATTCAAAGGTGAAGGTGTAGATGAAAAGGCGTATGTAAAAGCATGCAGCGACGAAAATTACCAATTGGAGATTGGTAAGGAGGTCCTTTCAGTAGACCCCAAGTATTTTAGACCAACCGAGGTTGAATTACTTATTGGAGACCCGAGCAAGGCTAACAAAAAATTAGGTTGGACTACCGAATACGAACTAAAAGATTTGGTAAAAGATATGATGCAAAGTGACATTAAATTAATGCAGAAGGATCAATATTTAAGAAACGGTGGTTACAGAACCTTGAATTATTTTGAATAGGTGTTGTACAATAGTGTTTTCAACTTGCAAAAATTAGGTTCACTCCCAACATTTCAATAAACTAAATGAGGAAAGAGTCAAAAATATATATTGCCGGCCACCGAGGACTGGTTGGCAGTGCTATTATCAAAAATTTAAGACAAAAGGGATATAGTAATTTCATCACTAAAACCCACGCGGAACTAGATTTGACCGATACCAAACAAGTAGCAGATTTCTTTGAAAAAGAGCAACCTGAGTATGTGTTTTTGGCAGCGGCAAAAGTAGGAGGAATAGTAGCAAACAATACCTATAGGGCAGAGTTCATTCATGATAACCTAATGATTCAGAATAATGTGATTCACTACAGTTATCGCTACAACGTAAAAAAACTATTGTTCTTGGGCAGTACCTGTATTTATCCCAAAGCTTGCCCGCAACCGATGAAAGAAGATTATTTACTGACCGATGTTTTAGAGTACACAAATGAGCCGTATGCCATTGCGAAAATAGCGGGCATTAAAATGTGTGAGAGCTATAACATACAATATGGTACAAACTTCATTTCTGTAATGCCTACAAATCTCTATGGGCCAAACGATAATTTTGATTTGGAAAAATCCCATGTTTTACCGGCCCTTATTCGAAAAATACATATCGGAAAATCATTGGAAAAGCAAGATTGGTCAACGATACGTAAAGATTTAAGGCAACTTCCGATTGAAGGTGTTAACGGTGATTCTTCTAATACGGAAATTCTTGAAAAACTTGAAGCGTATGGCATAAGCCTTAAAAGTGATGGAAATGTGCAGGTGGGAATATGGGGAAGTGGTAGACCAATGCGGGAGTTTTTATGGTCCGAAGACATGGCCGATGCTTGTGTGTTTATAATGGAAAATAGAGATTTTAAAGATACGTATTCCGATAAAGTAGAAATTAGAAATACCCACATAAACATAGGAACGGGATTTGATGTCAGCATAGCAGACCTCGCTGTGTTGATTAGGGAAAAGATAGGCTTTAAAGGTGGTTTTGTTTTTGATGCCTCCAAGCCCGATGGTACCATGAAAAAGCTAACAGATGTCTCTAAACTAAATAATCTTGGCTGGAAACATACTATTGATTTAGAAGAAGGAATATCAAAAATGTACCAATGGTACTTAGGTGAGTAAGTCTAAAAAAGCCGCAATTTTGTTTTTCAACTTACCTGCATGAACATGCAATTTGATTGCGTAAATATCTTTCAATGTTATGAGCTTAGGCAACAAAATGTTCCAGGGAATGTTGTGGAGCGCTTTCGAGCGAATCTCCGTACAGGCGGTTACCTTTGTGCTCACCATTATACTTGCTCGCCTAATAACACCTGAAGAGTATGGTACTATAGGTATTTTGATCGTGTTTATTTCTTTTTCCCAGGTTTTTATAGATAGTGGTTTTGGAAAAGCTTTGATTCAGAAGCAAGACAGATCAAATGAAGATATTTCGACCGTTTTTTGGTTTAATATGCTCATTTCCATTGTACTATATTTTGTGTTATGGCTTGGAGCACCATTTGTAGCCTCTTTTTACAAAATCGCTTCATTGAGTTCATTGCTTAGGGTTTTGTCTATATCGCTGATTTTTAATGCATTATTCGCGATCCCTTATACCTTGTATACGATTAAGATGGATTTCAAATCCATTGCTAGGGTAAATTTGATTGCTACTGTTATCAGCGGTGGCATCGCAATCTATTTAGCATATGTAGGGTACGGGGTTTGGGCCTTAGTAGCTCAAACGATTATCAAATCGGGCTTAATGGCACTGGCAATGTGGTTACAATTAAAATGGCGCCCAGATACCGTTTTTTCAATGGAATCTTTAAAAAGTCTATTTTCCTATGGCTCCAAACTACTCGCGTCTTCTCTTCTCAATAACATTGTCAATAATTTTTATGCCCTTTTTATTGCTAAATTAATAAGCACTAAAGAGCTAGGGTTTTATACCAGGGGAACGCAATTTGCAGATACTTTTTTTAGTACTATCAGTACTATCTTCGACAACGTTTTGCTACCTGGCCTTTCGACCGTGCAGGATCAAAATGAAGTCCTTGTAAAGCATACCAGAAGTATCATCAGGACGGCAAGCATGCTGGTCGCGCCTCTTTTCTTGGGGCTATCGGTTCTGGCAGAGCCTCTTGTGAGATTATTATTGACCGAAAAGTGGATGATGGCAGTGCCCATTATGCAACTCATTTGTATAGCTAGGATGATTACCATTATCTCAGGTATAAACGTCAACCTTCTCTATGTTTTAGGAAGAACAGATTTAGCACTTAAACAACAATATTTGAAGATTATCGTTAGGGTTATACTATTAATAGTAGCCCTTCCGTTCGGAATTGTATACATTGCCTTGGCAGAACTTATAGCGACGGCAATACATTTTTTTATAAATACCCACTACCCAGGAAAAATAATGAAATATGGCAGTATTAAACAAATAAAAGATATACTTCCGATATTTATAGCAGCCATAATCATGACAGCGATAGTGTATGCATACATGCAATGGTTAACATCTGATATCGCTTTGCTGTGCACGGCTCCAATAATAGGTGCATTTGTTTACTATGTCTTATTAAAGCTTTTTAAGGTAAAAGAATTAGATGTTCTTGTTGATCGTATTCAAAAATTGAGAAGTAACCGAAAAACTAATATTGGTAAGAACAATTGAATTTTAAATGAAAAATAAAGTTTGTTGCATTTTTAATCTCGCTCCCCATTATCGCGCCCCTATCTATAAACTGATGGATAGGGAACTAAATACAGATTTTTACTTTGGCGATAAAGTAGGTGCGCCGATCAAAACAATGGACTATTCCTCTTTAAAAGGTTTTAAAGGAATACTTCGTAACAAACAGGTTCTTAACACTACATTTTCTTGGCAGAAAGGAGCATTTGCTCAGATTTTTAAACCTTACGATCAATACATAATTACGGGGGAGCCTAATATATTGAGTAATTGGTGTATACTTATCATAGGAAGGCTTTTAGGTAAAAAAGTACATGCTTGGAGTCATGGAATTAAAGGAGATCCCGAAACGAAATACAAGTTCATAGCGTTCTATTTTTTTAAATTGTGTAGTACCGTACTGCTCTACGGGAATCATTCTAGAAACGTTATGTTATCTCAAGGTTTTTCGGAAAAAAAGTTAATTTGCATCTATAATTCCTTAGACTATAAAACACAAAAGAAAGTACGAGAGAAGCTCACACTAACGAACATTTTCTCTAAAAAATTCGGGAATGATTGGCCCGTAATCATCTATATTGGTCGAATTCAGAAAAGTAAGAAACTTGAGGTCTTGGCAGAAGTCACCCATAGATTGAAAACAAAAGGCCAAAACACCAACCTTGTTTTCATAGGGAAGAATATAGAAAGTGAAAACTCTGTGCAAAAAAAAGTAGCCGAGCTTGGTATTGAAGATCGTGTTTGGTTCTATGGGCCGAGTTACAATGAAGAGGAAATCGGAGAATTAATATTCAACTCGGATGTATGCGTTTCGCCGGGACCACTAGGCTTAACAGCTCTTCATTCGATGGTGTATGGCACTCCGGTAGTAACAAATGATAATTTTGTGAAACAAATGCCTGAACACGAAGCGATATTAGATGGCGTTACGGGAAGCTTTTTTGAAGAAAACAATTTTGAAGATCTTTTAAGCAAAATAAATTTTTGGGTTTCAAGAAAAGGAATAGCACGCGAAGAGACTAGAAGCAGCGCTTATGAAATAATAGATACCAAGTTTAATCCGTTTAACCAAATAGCCATTTTCAAGAACGTACTTTCAAATTCTTAATTATTAAATTTATATAGATTTTTTGTACAAGACCTTATGAGCCAAGAATCTCACAACTTCAATACTAATTCCTCAGAAAAACCCTATGATAGTACCATCATGGTGGTAGGTGTTACTAGGAATAGCAGTCTTACCATAGTTAAAGACATCCTTAGGTTGAAAAAAGTTTTGGCCAAATTTAAAATGGTCTATTGGCATATTGTGGAATCGGACTCTTCGGACGATACCATTGGGGAACTTACCGAGCTTACGAAAACAGTTCCTCAATTTAGTTATGTTTCTTTAGGAAGTCTTTCTTCAAAATTACCTTTAAGAACCGAAAGAATATCCCATTGCAGAAACCAATACATAAAAGAAGTTAAAAATAATCCTAAATATTCTGGAGTTGAGTATGTAATCGTAGCCGATTTGGATAACTTGAACACGTTACTTTCTGAAGAATCTATTATATCGTGTTGGTCTAGAACCGATTGGGATGTCTGCACTGCAAATCCTAAAGGTCCTTACTATGACGTTTTTGCCTTAAGACATTCGATATGGTCAAACTCTGATACTGCAAAGTGTTATGAGTTTTACAAAGAAATAGGACTTAGCAATTATAGCGCTAAAAATAGAGCAGTTTTCTCTAAGATGATCACTATCAAAGAAGATTCTGATTGGATTCTGGTAGATTCTGCCTTTGGAGGCTTAGCCGTTTATAAAATAGAAGCTTTTAAGAACCTCTCATATGAAGGGTTGGATTCTGAAGACAAAGAAATCTGTGAACATGTACCGGCATCTTTAAAGCTTAGCAAAATGGGTTTCAAAATATATATAAACCCTAAGTTGATAAATTGTGGTTACAACGAACATACTTTTAAAATGAAGTACCTGTTATTGTATAAGATTCGCTTAGACTACCTACCCTTTAAACAAATCAGAAAGTACCTGCCTTTTCTAAAGAATGTTTAATTTAAGTGGTTTTCTATAAATAGTGTCTTTAATAAAGAGTAAATAGGATCAGACTAGTGAGTTAGAACTAAAAAAACCAAGTTGAAAATAAAAGAAATTTTATCGGATATCCCTATAGTCATACTTGGTGTATTTACCTTGTATCTGATGGACCCATTTAATTACGGGTATCTTTTCGGATACATTACCTTACTTATGGTAATATCTAAAAAAGACTTCTTGTTGGCCAATTTAGATTCGAGCTTTATATTACTGCTGCTTTTTTCTTTCACATATGCGGTATTCTATAGCTTTGATTTAACTTTAGGGACTCAGTATATATTGATTTACATGCTATTTCCATGTGGTTTTTACCTCGTAGGTAAATACTTCGTTCACCAACTAAATTCGCCACAAAAAATATATTACGTATTATTTCTTATAGGGGTAGTCTTTTCATTGACCACTTTAATTTCGGTCTTAATTAATATCTATACAAAAGGTTTTGTACAACTTAGTAGGGATGTACCCGTCTTTTGGGATGGTCACATAATACCAGCTACGAATATGTCTGCTTTGCTTACACTTAATATGTGTATTCCTGCATTATTGGTTGTAAGTTTTAAACGATATTCTACTTTCTTAAAACTTTTTTCAATTTGTTTGTTTTTATTATCTGCGATTTGTGTTCTCAGGTTAGGGAGTAGAACCCAATTGGGGATTACCTTACTTACGTTAATAATCACCGTACTTTATCTTTTCACGAAACAATCTGCGGTGAAAAACGCGATCATGTTTTTAGGCCTTTTTAGTTTGGTGAATGTAATATTTAGTTATTTGACCCTCGACAAAGATTCGGACATCTTGAGCGCATATGCCAGCAGAATGGATAGTAAAGAATTTGGAGCCGCCACCGCAGGAGGCCGAACAGAGAGATGGTTAAAGTCTATGGAAAATCTTATACAGGAACCTTTGGGTTGGTCAGTAAAAGAATTTGGTTTTTCGCATAATTTATGGTTCGACGTTGCCAGGGTCGGGAGCGTACTAGCCTTTATCATATTGGTAATTTATTCTATAAAGGCGGTTAAACAAATTAAAAGATCGATAAGTTTGGATAAATCCGCAATTCCATTGAACACTATGTTTTTGGTCTATGGACTATCTTTTTTCCTTCTATTTATGGTAGAACCTATTTTCGATGGCTATTTTGCCATATTTGTTTTCTTCTGTTTTTATATGGGAGTGGTTTCAAAATATTATCAAAAGTATCGAGGGAGCATAAAAAGCCAAGAAATTAATTTAGACATCTCTTAAATAAAGAATCGAATTGAAACAAATAGCAGTTTTATTAACCTGTTTTAACAGAAAGGACAAGACTATATCAGCTTTGAATCATCTTCAAAGCGCACTATACAAATGCCCGCAACTTTCAATATCAATATACCTTACCGATGATGGTTCAACAGATGGTACGGGAGAAGCCGTAAAAGAAAAATTCCCTGAAGTGAAGGTACTTCAAGGTACCGGTGATTTGTTTTGGGCAGGCGGAATGCTTAACTCTTGGGAAGAAGCACTAAAAAAACCCTATGATGCTTTTTTATTACTAAATGATGATACGAACGTAAAAGAAGACTTATTCAACCATATCCTGCAAACACATCAATATTCTTTAAAAGATCTGGGAGCACCTGGGATTTATATCGGTTCTACTAAAGATGAAAAGTCAGGAAGCCTTACCTATGGAGGAGCGGTGTTCACCAACCGCTTTATGTTTAAATTTCATTTTTTACCTCCCAATGGGCAAATACAATCTTGCGAATTAGGAAATGCAAATATTATGTTGGTTACCAGTGAGGTTGTTTCAAAGATTGGTATTTTAGCCAATGGATATAGGCACGGAGTTGCAGATTACGATTATACTTTAAGAGCTTTAAAAGAAAAAATACCGCTTTTAGTGCTACCAGAATATGCAGGAACTTGTGCCCATGACCATGATAATATTTATGATACTTTTCCTGATAGAAGTTTTAAGGAGAGGTTTAAGCTTTTGAATAGTCCCCTAGGATTAGATTTTAGCTCTAACTTTCTTTTAATGCGTAAGCACTTCCCCATAAGAGTACCATTCGTATTATTTGCCGCCATACTAAAAGTAATTTATCCCAAATTATACATAAAAAGCAGAGTAAAAAATTGATTCCCCATATTGAATAAATTAGAATTAGAAACCAAACTAAATAAACAAAACATTCATCATATTGGGTATGAAAAAATACATAGCTACTTGGGTATATCTAGACTCCCCTGAGGAAAAAAGCAAGTATCCCAACACCGGAGGTGATTCTACTTCACCAGAATTTCAAGCCGTTTATTGGAGATGCATAGTATTGTTTTATGAAACCTCGCTAAGGTTTCATAAAGACATGAAGCATCTCTTTTTTACAAATACCGAGAAACTGCCCATAGTAGATGGTTTGAATATCAAAGAGTATTTTAATACGCATGATATCGAGGTCATCTGCCTAAAAAACCTATATCCGTTGCCAAACAACTATTTTGGTAGTTTTAGAAATCAATTTTTTGAATTTTCCATTATTGATCATATCGCAAAAATTATCAACAAAGGTGACATGCTTATGTTGTTGGACTCTGACTGC
Organism: uncultured Flavobacteriaceae bacterium; assembly: GCA_938010765.1. Taxonomy (GTDB): domain Bacteria; phylum Bacteroidota; class Bacteroidia; order Flavobacteriales; family Flavobacteriaceae; genus Pelagihabitans. Next base: position 18,839 of record CALLVX010000004.1, read on the forward strand.
GTTTTTGTTCGATCTCTAGAGCCTGCATTTGATGAGTTCAAGAATTCAAATGCCCCGGCAACCACTTACATTATTAATTACAAAGAGAAGTATGAAATGCATGGACTTCATGGCAAAGAAATGAAAGCCATTTACGAAGATTTAGGGCTTTCTCTTAATAAAAACCCTTATTACTCTGGGGGAGAGTTGCTTTTTGCAAAAGCTAGTTTTTTTATAGATGTTGCAGAAGACTTTAAAACCTTGTATGATTATTTAATGGAGAGGCATAGAAATAAGAAAATAAAGTTTAATGAAGAGGCCCATGTGCTAAGTTATTATTATTACAAATTAGGAGCTACTCTAGGAGGAATGGATAACTATATAAGAAGAATATGGACCAACCGGAACTATTTTAGAAACGTACGTAAAAAGGATCTTCAATTATCGATTTGGCATTTACCAAGTGAAAAAAGAGTAGGTATTCACAATTTGTTCAAAGAAATAACAGAAAACAAAGTCAACCTAAGAAAGTTACCATATCCTAAATATCTTGCCCTATTACAAAGTCGTCTTCTTAAGTATTCCAATCACAAATGGGAATACTATAAGTATTTTAAAAATAAGTTCAGAAATATATTAAGAAACCTCGGATTTATACACAAATGAAACCGGTAATCTATCATTTCACCAATATTGCCCCACTGTATCGAGCAAAACTATGGGAAACGCTTTTAAAAAGTGAAGGTTTTGATTTTCATTATTTTTTTGGTGAGAATAAGTCCCTTGGTATCAAAACGATCGACTTTCAAAAGGAAGTCTTTAAAAATCATCACAAAAAATTGAATCCTGTCGGCAATTTCTGGATCAGGGGAAAGTACCTTGTCTGGCAAACAAAGGTGTTAAGATATCTTTTGTTTCATAAAGTCGACTTGGTCATTTTACTTGGTGAGTTTACCATTGCGTCGAACTGGTTCTATGCCATCATTTGTAGGATTCGCGGAGTTCATGTTACCTTCAGAGGACATGGTATGTACGGAAATGAAAGGGGGTTAAAATTTTTTTTAAGGAAAATGTTTTATCGCCTTGCCGATACGCACTTGCTCTATGAACGGCGTGCAAAAAAAATAATGGTTGGTCAAGGGTTCAAATCAGAAAAAATTCATGTGTTTTTTAATAGTTTAGACTACGATACTCATAAATCATTACGAGAAGTCAATAAAAATCTACAAAAAAAGCATGTGCTACACTTTTTTAAAAAACCTGAAGCACCCACATTCATTTTTGTCGGTAGGCTTACCAAGGTAAAAAAGATAGATATGTTGGTAAAGGCGATTTCCAAATTAAACGCCCAAAACCTGTGGCCGAACCTCTTAATAATTGGGGATGGTAGTGAAAGGGCAAGCTTAGAAATACTAGCTGCCGATTTATTACAAAAAGGAACTTATCATTTCTATGGTGCCTGTTATGATGAAAGTGAACTTGGAAAGTACCTGTCATCGGCCGATCTTTGTGTATCACCAGGAAATGTGGGATTAACAGCTATTCACAGCCTTAGTTCGGGTACTCCGGTTTGCACACATAGTAGCTTTGAAAATCAAATGCCCGAGGTCGAGGCATTAGAAGATGGGAAGACAGGCATCTTCTTTAAGGAGGATGATTTAGAAGACATGGTCACACAAATAGCCAGTTGGTTAACTGACCCTAAGAAAGATAAAATTCGGAAAGACTGCTTTAAGGTTATTGACGATTATTACAATCCATATTATCAAGAGAAGGTGATTGAAAACCTGGTCAACGGTGGCAACGCAATGATTTAAAGTTTATGAACATCCTACTTCAAATCAATGTGGAAGCAAATTTCGGTTCAACCGGGAGAATAGCCGAAGCCATTGGAAACTTGGCAACTGCTTCTGGATGGCAAAGTTATATTGCATACGGAAGAAAAAAAAGGGAAAGCTCCTCTCAACTCATTGCCGTTGGCAATAAATGGGATCATTTGAGACATCTTTTGCAGACACGTTTGTTCGATAGGCACGGGCTTGGTTCAAAAGGCGCAACTCGCCGTTTTATAAGGCAAATAGAGCTCCTCGACCCAACCATAATTCATTTGCATAATATTCATGGTTACTATTTAAATTTAGAGCTCCTTTTTCAATATTTAACAAAATCGGGTATTCCTGTTGTTTGGACGTTTCACGATTGCTGGCCCATAACAGGGCATTGTTCACATTTTGAACATGTAGGATGCAACAAATGGCAAAATGAATGTTATTCTTGCCCGCAGTTAAATACGTACCCGGCAAGCTGGGGCAAAGACCGTTCTAGAAAGAATCATCAGCTAAAAAAAAGATTGTTCTCCAATATGGATAACCTCACATTGGTTCCTGTATCAAATTGGTTGGGAACAATTTTAAAAAAATCTTTCTTTTCTAAATTTGAACAAAGACCCATTTCAAATGGGGTCGATACAGAGATATTCACTCCAAGAACAAAAAATAAAATTCGGGCAAAATATGGTCTAGAGAACACATTTATGCTTTTAGGAGTTGCAAGCGTTTGGAGTTCGACCAAAGGACTAAGTGATTTTTTAAAACTATCCGAAATGCTGGTCAATAATGAGCAAATCGTGCTTATAGGTCTTTCAAAAAAACAATTAAAGTCGTTGCCCAAATCGATAATTGGTATCGAAAGAACAGATAGTATAGAACAACTTGCCCAATGGTATGCTACCACCGATATTTATATAAACCCTTCGGTAGAAGAGTCTTTTGGCCTTACCACTGCAGAAGCAATGGCATGCGGAACGCCAGTTATAGTCTACGACACCACGGCATGTCCTGAAATGGTTAGTCCGGGCGTAGGTTATGTTGCTAAAAAAAATAATATCCAAGATTTGTACGAACAAATATGCAGGGTTAAAAAAATTGGGAAACAAAGTTTTTCCGCTGCTTGCAGAAAAAGAGCACTTGAACATTATGACAAGAACCGAAATTTTCAAAAATACTTGGAGCTCTATAAGGAAAAGGGAATCTTTCAATAAATTTCCGGTAGGTTTTCCTTCTAGAATATTGCAGATAAACGAAAACTACTCGATCATAATTCAACTTCTAGATTAAAATAGTAATTTTGATATTATACCCCAAGAATTAATGAACGTTATCCTTGACAATGTGATTTTCTCCCTACAGCAATCGGGAGGTATCTCAGTTTATTGGCACCATCTTCTAAAGCAACTCCTTGAAGATAAAAATTTTGATGTTTCTTACATACAAGAGAATACTGAGACCAAGAATATTTTTAAAGAAAAAATTCCTTTAGATGAAGCAACCTTAATCGAGACCAAGTCACTCCCGGTTCTAGGTAGATACTTGAACTTGGAATTACCAAAAACTAAAGAATCGAGTCTCTTTCACTCTAGCTACTACAGAGTTTCAAAAAATCCCAATCATATCAACATCAGTACTTTACATGATTTCACCTATGAAAATTTCAATTCAGGGTTAAAGTTGTTAGTGCATCGATATCAAAAAAAGAAGGCCATTTTGAAGTCTGAGGGAATCATATGTATTTCAGAAAATACGAAGAAAGACCTTTTGAAATTTATTCCTGAAGCAAGTGAGAAAAATATCAAAGTGGTTCACAACGGCGTGGACGCTATTTTTCGCATACTTCCAAAAACAGATTTCAAAGATTCGGGCATTCCGTTCGAAATCTATTCCTATAGCCTTTATGTAGGTGATCGCAGTTCGAGCTACAAGAACTTTCAGATTGCCGTAGCTTCCACTAAAATTGCCAACAAGCCGTTAGTAATGGTCGGGGGCGGGCCTTTAACAGAAAAGGAGATTACAATGTTAAATCTGGAGCTTACCGAAAACGGTTATAAGCATTTTAATAATGTAGATACCGAAAAACTAAATGCCCTTTACAACTTCGCATTCTGCTTGCTTTATCCTTCAATTTATGAAGGTTTTGGAATCCCTCCGATCGAGGCGCAAAAAGCAGGTTGTCCGGTTGTTGCTTTTAATGCGTCATCAATTCCCGAAGTGGTAGGGAATAGCGGAATTCTAATCGACAAGAATTCAACAGCGGCATTTGCGAAAGGAATAGAACAGCTAGAAAATAGTGAACTCCGAAATACGTTAATAGCCAAAGGATTAAAGAATGCCGAAAATTACTCATGGAAAAGAACTTATGAAGAAACAATTGCCTTTTATCACGAAGTATTTCAGAAGGCCAAACTTTAAGGAATAAGCTAGTAAACCACCTCGAGGCGTGCCCACGAGGCATTAAAAGGAAATTTAACATTGATTTCGACGCAAGCCTGTCTGAACACTTGTCGTGCAGGCCTGTCTGAACATTATAAATCTCTATTATCGAGTAAAACAGATTTGACAAGAAGAACTACATATTCGCCTAAAAGCTTTGCCAAGTTTGGCTTGCTATAAAACGTACTAATTAAAAAATCAAAAACCTTTTAAAAAAGCATCTTCAATTAAAAGAACCTATGAATTTATTATTCTTATATTCTGAGGTGGCGGGGTATTTTTTAGCATCTGCTACTACCCTTCACACAGATTTCGGGTATAATATACATATTATAACGAGACCTAACGACCCTGCGGCTCCATACGTGTTTCCTGAAAGGAAGGGGATTAGCTTTTATCCCAGGAAGGACATGAATGCGGCCGAAATTTATGCCCTCTATGAAAAACTTAAACCAAAGTTCGTCTATATTTCAGGTTGGGCCGATGATGTTTATATGAAAGTAGCTTTGCAAATAAGAAAAGACCCTATTCCCGTTATTTGCTCTTGCGATAATCAATGGAAAGGAAACTTAAGGCAGATTATGGCAGGAATCTTTCGAAGAAAGTACTTAAGAAAACGATTTTCGCACATTTTTATCGCCGGCATGTATCAGTATCCTTTAGCGATTCATCTTGGTTTCAAAAAACGCCAAATACTTCTTGGCATGAATACTGCGGACCTCACCATATTTCATAGAGCATACCATGATCAACTTGCAGACAAAGCCGAAAATTATCCACATAATTTTCTATACGTAGGCAGGTTAATTGAAATAAAAGGCATAATGGAAATGGCAGAAGCTTTTATAGAGTTAGCGAATGAGAAGAAGCATGATTGGACTCTCACCCTGGTCGGCAGTGGTCAACTCAAGACTTCCCTGCCCCAACATGAACGTATTGAGGTCAAAGAGTTTCTACAACAAGAAAAGCTTCCTGATTTGGTAGGCAATTCCGGGTGTTTCGTTCTCCCGAGTAGAATAGAACCCTGGGGGGTTGTTCTGCATGAATTTGCCGGAGCCGGACTGCCGTTAATATCTTCAAATATTTGTGGTGCCGCGACCGCTTTCGTAAAAGCAGGTTACAATGGCTTTCAGCACGAACCAATGTCCAAGCAAAGTATTAAAGAAGCAATGTCACAAATAATCGACACGAAAGACAAAGACTTAATAGAAATGGGTAATAGAAGTTATATGTTAAGCTATCAAATTACAAAAGAGAGTTGGTCAACTACATTATTGTCCGCGAAAATATGAACTATGCTGATATGTTGTACGCCCGGTTTAAGCCCAAGGAGATACAATTTTTTGCTGTAAATGACCTTGGAACTTAGGTATAAACCATAATATTTAGTAAACCATACCGTTAATGAAAAAGATACCAGCACGATACCTGAAAAGTTTTCTTTAGTAATTTTAAAATATTCTACCAGTGTTTCTTACTTTTAAACATTTTTCAAGTACTGTTCAACCAACATATTTCCCCTGCCAAGACTAATTTTATATTTTGGACAGCGTAAGTCGCTGTTCGAGTACTAAGTGTACGAACCAAAATTGACCAAAACCTTTAGCTAATATGATTATATTAGGATTAAATACGCATCATGCAGACTCTTCTGCAGCAATTTTTATTGATGGCAAGTTAATTGCCGCTACCGAGGAAGAAAGATTTACCAGAATAAAACATTGGGCGGGGTTCCCGGAGAAAGCTATTCGGTTTTGCCTTGAAGAGGCAAATATTTCGCTAGAAGAGGTAAATTATATTACTATCGGGCGGGATACCGGAGCTAAGATGGATCGTAAAATGCTGTACTTGGTAAAAAATGTTGGCAAAATTTCCAGTCTGCTAAAAGATCGATTGAGTAATCGTAAAAAGATTACATCAATGGCATCCTACTTTTCAAACAAATTCCACATCTCTGAAAGTTTGATTGAAAAAAAACTAGTAAACGTAGAACATCACAGGGCACATTTGGCATCTGCATTTTTCGCTTCCCCATTTAAAGAATCGGCCATAATATCGATTGATGGTTCAGGTGATTTCACCACCACTATGATTGCGTACGGAAAAGATAATAAAATAGAGGTTTTAGATTCTATTGACTTTCCTGTTTCCTTAGGCTTCATATATACCGCCTTTACCCACTATTTAGGTTTTCCGCATTATGGGGATGAATACAAAGTAATGGGGTTGGCACCCTATGGAGAACCAAAATATGTTGATAAGGTGATGAAAATAGTCAAACTGAAATCTAACGGTCTTTGGACATGGGATGCCTCCTACTTTGAGGAAATACAGGTTCTCTATGAAAAAAATCAACCCATAGTACCATCTTTTTTCTCCAAAAAATTCACAGAAGTTTTTGGAGAAGCTCGAAAAAAGGATGAACCCTTAACACAGTTTCATAAGGACTTGGCCAAATCGGTTCAAGTATTTACAGAAAGGGTTATTTTTCATATGCTCGAACATCTTCAAAAGAGAACAGGCAGTAAAAACATATGCATAGCAGGTGGTGTGGCACAAAATTCCGTAGCCAATGGGAAAATTATCGAGAATACGCCTTTTGAAAACCTGTATATACCATCGGCGGGTCACGATGCGGGAATCTCGATGGGTTCTGCTTTGTTTCATTACCATCAAAATCTAAAAAAACCGAGAGTCCCTTCAATAAAAACTGCAAGTACGGGTTCTTCTTTTACAAATGGGGAAATAGAGGATTTCTTGAAAAGTAAAAATATCCCATATAAAAAAATGAATGATGTAGCATTGTTCGATTATATCAGCGATAAGCTAATGGTACCCAGTGTGGTAGGTTGGTTCCAGGGACGAGCTGAATTTGGTCCCAGAGCATTGGGGAATAGGTCTATCATTGCCGACCCTAGAAACAATCAAGCAAAAGAGCTGCTAAACCTTAAAATTAAAAGAAGGGAAAGCTTCCGACCATTTGCGCCTTCCATTCTTAAAGAATATGTAGATGAATATTTTATTCATGATGACGAAGTACCATTTATGGAAAAAGTTTTTCCCATACGAAAAGAAAAACATAGCTTAATACCAGCGGTAACTCATGTAGACGGCACAGGAAGACTACAGAGTGTCGACAAAGAAGTTTCTCCAAGATACTATGCCTTAATAGATTCCTTTCGTAAGAAAACAGGTATTCCCATTCTTTTAAATACCTCTTTTAATGAAAATGAACCAATAGTAAATACCCCCGCCGAAGCCTATAGTTGTTTTGAAAGGACCAAAATGGATGTACTGGTAATGGAAAATATTGTCTTAGAAAGAAACTAGCAATCACTTAGCCATACATTTAGGAAGGTTATACAGCGGTGAAAATATTTGGAAATACCAGGGACAACCTAAAGTATTGCCCTAAATTTGTACTTTGAGTAAGTGAAAAAAATCCTAACAAATCAACTCTAGCTTGAACATGAAGATATCTATTATAACCGTATGTTATAACAGTTCAAAAACTTTGGAGAATACCATTCAATCCGTTAGGAATCAGTCCTACGAAAACATAGAATATATAATTATAGATGGAGACTCTACAGACGGGACCATCGATATTATCAAACAAAACGAATCGGCAATAACCAGTTGGATATCGGAAAAAGACAAGGGGCTATACGATGCTATGAACAAAGGAATTGAAATGGCAACGGGAGATTTAATCGGAATACTTAATTCAGATGACGTCTTTGCAGATTCAAATGTGCTTGAAAAAATCGGGAAGTATCACAGTACTATAAGAGTAGATGCTTCTATTGGAGCTATTGTACAACATAATGGAAAGGGCCAGGTAATTCGAAAATACGATTGCAAAAATTGGACGCCTAAAAAGCTAGCGATTGGCTTTATGCCACCCCATCCTTCTGTATTTTTTCGAAAAGAAGTTTTCGAGAAATTTGGTGGTTACCGGCTCGACTTTGTAAGTGGGGCAGATTATGAGTTAATAACCCGAGTTTTTCTAAAAGAACAAATTTCATTTGGATATATACCCATTGTTACTACATCAATGGCTATCGGAGGCATTAGCAGTTCAGGCCTTAAAAGCTATCGAATGATCAGTGAAGAAATTGTCAAAGCATTATCTATCAACGCAATTCCTTTCTCAAAACTAAAAATTCATCTGCGTGTTTTCTGGAAGCTGTTAGACTACATTAAATAAAATTATGAATCTTGGCATTACAGGTATAACTGGTTTTGTAGGGTCGAACCTGAAAAACATATTGAACCAAAAATATGATATTTTTGGTGTTGGAAGAACGGCGCGACCCACATTAAATATTGTTGCATACGAAGAAATTGGCTCCGTTATGCAGAATTGTGACGCCTTCATACACCTAGCTGGTAAAGCACATGATTTAAAAGGAGTAGTAGATGAAAACGCATATTTTGAAGTGAATACAGAACTTACAAAAACACTATTTGATGAGTTTTTGAAAAGTAATTGTCGAGTATTCATTTATTTCAGCTCTGTTAAAGCCGCTGCAGACAAGGTAATCGATGTTTTAACCGAGGAAAGCGTTCCGGCCCCGAAGACCGCTTATGGAAAATCAAAACTGGCTGCAGAACAGTACCTTTTATCAAAAGAGATTACGGCTGGGAAAAAAGTTTACGTTTTAAGACCCTGTCTCATCCATGGGGCCAATAATAAAGGAAATTTGCACTTACTGCATTCTTTTGTAAAAAAAGGCATCCCGTATCCCCTAAAAGCATTTCAGAACAAACGTTCTTATTTAGGTATAGACAATTTAGGTTTCATTGTTGATCAGTTGATAATGAAATCACCAACATCAGGAATTTATAACGTAGCCGACGACGAAGCCATATCTACCTGCGAACTGGTAAAAATCATTGGGCAGAGTATCGGGAAAAATACCAGGATTTGGTACATTCCAAAATTCGCGATTTTATTTTTGGCCAACATAGGTACAATTTTAAAACTTCCCTTAACCAAAGAAAAGCTGCAGAAACTTACTGAGAATTACGTGGTATCAAATACTAAGATAAAAAAGGCGTTGGAGACCAATCTACCCGATTCAACCTTAGACGGACTAAAAAAGACCTTTTCATCGTTTAAAAATTGAAAAGTGATCAACAAACTATTCATTCGCTAATCAAAACATTCCATGACAACTTATCTTGTGGTTATTCTTGTTCTCGGCTTATTAGCTTTTGGGTATCTAAAGTTGGCCAATAGGTTCAACATTATAGATAAACCCAATGAGCGAAGTTCACATACCACACCCACTATTCGCGGCGGAGGTATTCTTTTCTTCCTCTCCATGCTACTCTTTTTTGTGGCATCTGATTTTCAATACCCATATTTTATTATTGGCCTATCATTAATTGCTATTGTTAGTTTTATCGATGACCTAGTTACGCTTGGGGCCAAGTTGCGTTTGGTGTTTCAATTTATTGCATTGGGTCTGTTATTATACGAAGTAGGTTTTGTTACATCGCCCTATCTGACAACATTGGGATTGTTAGTGCTAGCAATTGGTTTTACAAACATCTATAATTTTATGGATGGAATCAATGGGATAACAGGACTTTGTAGTTTGGCTACATTGCTTGGTTTTTTTCTGCTCAACAAAAACCACATGCTAGTACCATACGATTTTATTATTTATCCCATATTGGCTATACTAGTCTTCGGATTCTTTAATTTTCGAAAAAAAGCACGTTTTTTTGCCGGGGACGTCGGTAGTATATCGATCGCATTGGTTATTGCTTTTTTGTTACTTAAATTCATTCAAGGAACAGCATCTCCACTCCCACTCCTACTTGTAATAGTATATGGTATTGATGGAGGGTTTACAGTGCTACGACGCCTTTTGAATAAAGAGAATATTTTAAAACCTCATCGTTCCCATTTGTACCAACGATTGGTGCAAAAAACAACCCTAACACATTTACAAGTTTCTGGTATTTTTAGTACCGTTCAGCTTTTAATGATCGTTCCTGTTGTGGCATTTCAAAATCATGCGCTCTTAGCGCAACTGGCTGTATTCTTAAGTTGTTTGGTTTTTCTGGGAATCGTTTATCAAATCATTTATAGAAAGATCGATCAAAGAGTTACTACCAGTTAAAAAGTACATGAAAAAAGCCGGCGCTAACCGGCTCTCTCAATTATTGATCGGGTGATTTAGTATTTGATAAGTGTAAACTCGGACCTACGGTTTACTTGATGTTTTTCTTCGGGGCAGTATACGGTATCATCACATTCATTTAGTAAATTACTTTCGCCAAGACCTTCGCCTTCAAGACGTTTCGCCGAAATTCCTTTTTCTACCAAATAATCAATGGTACGCTTAACCCTTCTTTCTGATAACCATTGATTGTATTTGTTCGTACCCCGCGAGTCGGTATGAGAAGCGACCCTTAAGGTTATTTCAGGTGAGTCTGTCATTACTTTGGTAAGTGCGTCTAAAACGGCCTTAGAATCTTTGTTTAAATAAGACGAGTTCAAATCAAAATAGACGTAACCCAGTTTCTTAATCTTATTTTCGAGCATTGATTTTCGCTCATTTTCAGCATCCGCTTCGGCCTTTTCTGCAGCCGCTAGTTTCGCTTGTTCCCTTTCTACCGCCAAACGTTCTGCTAAAAGAGCGTCTTCCCTGGCGCGATCTGCAGAAACAATAGAATCTTGAACACGTTGTTTTTCTTCCTCGATAGCCTGTAATTGGGCCAATTTCCGCTCCCCTTTTTTCGTTAAACCTTTCTCAATTGCAAATTGGTATACCACGCCGGCGCCATGTTGAATATGATTCGAAGCACCTTTATCGCCCATGGCCCATTTACCAGTGGTATTGAGGTCTGCCCCCCACCTATCCGATAGCCAAATTCTAAAGCCGAATATTGCGTTATAAGTACCACGAGAAATATTGTTGGCATCGGTATAACCTAGACCGGCTCCCACATAAGGATCGAACCAGGCCGTTTGACCTATCAACTTGTTTAAATCATATGAAACCCGTGTGTCGAAACCGTAATAGTCCGATTCTTGCATGTTGATTATGCCATCGACCGTCTTTCCTACCTTGTATTTATTATAGGTAACAATCGCTTCCAAACCAATTCCGCTTTTAAAATAGCGGCCAACACTTACTCTAGATGGAAAGGCAACTGCGTGCCATTCTGTATTAACATCAAAAATTTCATCTAGGATGTTCCCGGAATCATCGACAATATTATAGCCTAACCCAAGAATGGCAGAGCTTTGAATAACACTATCCTTGGCAGTTAGTTCAATTGGTTCCTGCGCGTAGTTTTTACCTAGAAATAGCAGTGCTAGAATGCACAGGCGCATGGTATAAATCTTCATAAGTACAAAATTTGGGATTCTGTACTACAAAGATAAACTAGGGCATGCACGGTCCCAAATTAGCGCCTTGAAACACCATTTTTATCGATAGAACGAGCTAAACTCGTTTATTTAAGAAAAACTAAAAAGAAGGACAAACTGCTTATCGAAAAAAAGAGACCATAGAACAGATATAGTAGCTCTCTAAACGGCAAAAATTATTTTATCGCTTTAAAAACAATAGATTTTGACGTTGACGACATTTTATACATACTGAATGGACTAATTGTTGCAGAAGTACTTTTTGCGTTTTTAATTGTTTCACTACCCATTTGCAGGGTCATTTCAGTATCCGTCTCATCGACTATTGTTAAACGAGGCATGCCATTATTTTGCTGTTCCCCAGCACAATACACTAAGATGGTTTCCTTAGAAAAATCGACCACAGGTACTGGAATCCCTGGCTTTCGGGTTTTATTTATTTTGGAAAAAAAACTACGTAACGATTTTTCATTCTTAATAACAAGGGTTTCTTCGGAGTCAGTACCCGCATAATTATCCTCTAAAACCAAGATTAAGGGACTATTCGTCTGGGCTTGCGACTTAACGACCTCGTTTTCCATAGCAGGTTTTTTTTGCCCATTACAGGCAAGCAGCGTGATTGACAGTATACATATCGATACCGTTATACTAGCTGAAGGTATTGTTAAACCTTGCCTTATAGGCTTTTTTATAAATCGTTTCATATAAGGGTAAAATGTTTAGTATATCAAATTCAACGGCAACTTTTTTGGCGTTTTCCTTAAAAGTTTCTAAGACCGTATCGTCTTTCAAAATTTTCAAGGCGTTTTTGGCCATATCTTCAATATCGCCAATAGCACTCAAATAACCGGTAATTCCATGTCGGTTCACCTCCGGTATACCACCGGCATTACTCGATATTACCGGAACTTTGTTAATCATGGCCTCCAAAGCCGCCAAACCAAAACTTTCCGATTCGGAAGGCAAAAGAAACAAATCCGAAAAGCAAAGTATACGATCTATCTCATTACTATTGCCCAAGAAAATAACTTTTTCTGCGATTCCCAATTTTTCGCAAAGTTGCTCGGCATTCTCCTTTTCCGGCCCCTCTCCGACCATAACCAACTTCGCGGGTATTTTTTGCTGTACCTTGTAAAATACATTGATGATATCTGGAATACGTTTTACCTTTCTGAAATTACTGATATGCGTAATTATTTTTTCTTCATCGGTTGCCATTAGAGAACGCTGGCAATCGGTGAATGAACTACTGCACTTTTTTTTATCAATAAAATTGGGAACTACCTCAATTTCTTTCTTAATATCGAAGAACTCCATCGTACGTTGTTTCAGGTTTTCCGATACCGAGGTCACCACGTCCGATTGGTTGATACTGAAAGTAACGGCCGGTTTGTAAAAAGGGTGTTTCCCAACCAACGTAATGTCGGTACCGTGTAACGTAGTAATCATGGGAATAAAAATATTCTCTTCCTCTAACATCTTTTTAGCCATATAACCCGCATATGCATGAGGTATGGCATAATGTACATGCAATAGCTCAATACCATAAAGTTTAATGGTGTCTACCAACTTACTCGATAGGGCCAACTCATACGGTTGATATTGAAATAACGGGTATTCGGGAACATGTACCTCGTGAAAGTGAATATTGTTGCTCAGCAACTCCAAACGAACCGGTTGACGATAGGTTACAAAATGTACTTCGTGTCCCCTAGTTGCCAAAGCTATTCCCAACTCAGTTGCCACTACGCCACTACCACCAAAGGTAGGGTAACATACGATTGCTATTTTCATTCCTCAAATTTAGTAAAATCCAGATACTCTGTCGGTTTTCTTAACCTAATATTACAAGTATGCAATCTTAAATTCGGTGCTTTTTAAAAAAGGGTGCAAACCTTAAAGATTGAAAAATCTTTCTTTGATAAAAGACGTCTAAGGGAAGATTAGAAAGAATCGCTAGTCGGTAAGGGCCTCATAGATCTTTCCTTGAATGCGTGTTCGCAAACCAGATTTAACTAGCAATCTGTTGGTTGCCGAAGGGTAAGTTCGGTTCGAAAGAAAAACATAAACCAAATCTTTTTCTGGATCGGCCCAGGTATATGTACCTGTAAAACCACTATGTCCGAAGCTTTTTCTAGAAACATAATCACACGCAGGTCCACCCCCATCGCTCTTGGGTTTATCAAAACCTACACCCCTGCGTACTTTCTTGTCACAGAAATAGCATGTATTGAATTTCTTCACTGTTCGAGATTGAAAAAATTGATCTCCGCCATAAAAACCTCCTTGCAAATACATCTGCATAATTTTGGCAACATCGTTGGCATTGCTGAACAAGCCAGCATGCCCACCGACACCGCCCTGCATTGCAGCACCCATATCGTGCACATACCCCTGTACCCTTTGGTATCTGTAATACTTATCCTCTTCGGACGGAATAATTCGGCTCTTCGGAAATTTCTCAAGCGGATTATATGTAGTGGTAAAAGCCCCTATACGTTTATATAAAAAGTCATTGGCAAGTACGTCTAAACGTTTCCCGTTCTTTTTTTCAATGTACTTTTTCATTACATAATACGCCACATCGCTATATCTATAGCGGTTGCTTTTAAGGTCTTGACGACCAATGCGATTGTAGATAGAGTCCTTATAAGCATCTGTCAAATAAAGTTGGTCGCTTACTTTAATCGAGAAACCGTCTGTGGGAGCATTTCGATAAAATTCCTGGGAAGGTTTCCGCTTTTCGTCCAATGTACTCACATAAAATGCTATCCATGCCGGTAATCTGCCATAATGGGACAAGGCCTTTAAAACCGTGACATTTTTCAATTTAGTCGTATCGTAAGCCGGTATAAGTTCCCCAAAAGTATCGCTAAGGCGAATTTCTGACTTTTCCTCCATTTTCATGACCATTGGCAAGGTTGCTAATATCTTGGTCATCGAGGCCAGGTCATACAGATGTTCTTTCGTAACACTATCCTTCGAGTCATAGGTAGGTTTTCCAAACGCCTTGTTATAAATTACCTTTCCTCTCCTTGCAATCAGGACCTGAGCTCCAGGAAACATTAATGAATCCAGACCATTTTTCATCAAAGTATCTACTTGTGCAAGTTTTCGTGAATCTATCCCGACACGCTCAGGAACACTATACCCCAACCGCATCAATGATTTAAGTTTAACAGATGTGTTGACAGGAAATTCTGCGTGCGAACTCACGGGCAACTCACCTTTAGCAGCTAAGGCTCCAAATATCAACTGTGCTGTTTTACGCTGTGCCATCGGGCTATTTTGATACCCGACCACTACTCCATCAATACCTTTAAAAGTACTTATATCCAACAACGCATAGGGTTTCGCAAAAACCGTCAAAATAGTGTTTGATGTTCTTGAGGCGGCTATCTCTTTTAGCCATGCAAGCTCTTTCTTTTTGAACTTATATCCTTTCCAAGGGTTTTCATTGCTCTTGTGAAGCCCTACAATAACCAAATTATAATCTGTCAACTTCTTTTTTAAAGTACTGATATCGGCACCATTCACTTGGGTTACCGTAGCATATTTATTCAATTCCTTTATAAACGGTTCGCTGTTAGAATCCCCGAATTTCACATAGGCGATTTTCTTGTTTTCAAGTTTTTTGATTCCCATTAGGTAAAAATCGTTCTTGACCACCGTAAGGGCATTTTCAATAGCTTCTTCATATACAAGGTCATCCTCTAGCGTATTAAGATCCTTGTAAAGGTTCTTTATAGCGATAGGTCTATAGCTATGCAGGCCAGCCTTGTACTTGGCCATTAGTATCTTTTTTACTGAATAGGATAGTCGCTTCTCAGTTATTTTTCCCTTTTCATACGCTTTCAGAAGTCTTTCCTTAGCCTTTTCGACATCTGCCGGCATAAGCAGTATATCGTTCCCTGCTTGGAAAGCTTTGAATTCTACATCTCCGTTTTTTCCATAATCCGCGGCTCCTTTCATGTTTAATGCATCGGTAAAAACCAACCCTTTAAACTTCATTTGATATTTCAATATTTCAGAAATAATTTGCTCGGAAAGTGAGGAAGGGAGCTTCTTTTTCAATTCCATCGAAGGAACGCTTAAATGTGCGACCATAACACTGGTAAGCCCTGCCTCAATTAATTTTCTGTACGGATACAATTCGATACTATCAAGTCGTTTTCTATTAAAGTTGATTACCGGCAGAGCGTGATGCGAATCTATTGCAGTATCGCCATGGCCCGGAAAATGCTTCCCGCTCGATAATATTCCGGCTCGTTCCATTCCCTTCATAAAAGCGATTCCCTTTTGGGCTACATTTTCACGATCTTCTCCAAACGAACGATTTCCTATAATAGGATTGTTTGGATTGGTATTGATATCGATATCAGGGGCAAAATTGATATGCACGCCCAATCGTTTTGCATGCACCCCGATGCGATACCCTACTTTCTCTACAATAGTACTGTCTTTGATAGCCCCTAAGGTCATATTCCAAGGAAAAGCATAAGTAGAGTCTAAACGCATGGCTAATCCCCATTCGGCGTCCATACCTATCAATAAAGGGGTTTTGGCAATTTTTTGATAGTCGTTGGTAAGTTTTGCTTGACGCATCGGACCGCCGGTAGAAAAAATAACACCGCCAATATGCTGTTCTTCAATAAGTCTTTTTAATCTATTTTTACTAGCTTCATCACCATCAGAAGCTACCATTATCATGAACAACTGTCCCAATCTTTCGTCAATAGACATGTTTTCATACTGGCTATCTACCCATTTCTTTTGCGATACACTGTCTTTAACGTGCAATGGATGTGTCTGAGCACCAGCACTCAGAATGCACAGTAAAAACAATGGGAGAACTCTTATAAAGCGCATATTAAAACTTCTATGGAAATAACTGAAAACAACTGAAAATATTGCATTTCATAGATCTTTTCAAAATACCGTTAGCATGTATTCAAATACCGTACCATCGAAAATGGAGAAGGGTAAATTCGGTACATAGACTACATGAAGCGTGAATGCCAACTCTCGGAGGCCGTTACTTCCCAGTGGGTAAGATATTCTCCTTTATTGTTTACCAAATTGTTGAACACGATAGTATTTGAAGATACAGATTTGGCCTTGGCCATTTTCTTAAAGTCTAATAGAGGCTTATAGGCTACGAATTCTCCCTGTTTATAGGAAACATTCATTTTATCCAATAACGTTACCTTGTATTTTTGCTCTAAGCTTTGTATGAAATGAACAGAAGCATCTATGGAACAGCCAGAGGCGGCGGCCAGTGATTGATCTAAGGCTAGAATAATAAAACGATTGTAACGAATTTCGTATCCTGCTTTTAAATCTTGGCCATGGGCCGTCCATTTAGTTAAAAACGTATTCAAGGCGCCATTAATTTCGTCAAGTTCTTCTGTCGAAAAACTCCTATTGGCTTGGTATATCCAGATTCTAGCCGTTTCTGGAAGGCTTTCAAATGCTACTAACATACGTACGATTCAAATTCAGGTTCAAAATTCAACTAAAAAAAAGCTCATTCTATCCCTGAAAACAGGGAACTTATATGGGGTAAGAAAATTATCAAGTGTTTACAGGTCTGCCGCTGTGGCTATCAATTCGGCGATATCCATTACTGCAACCGATGCTTCTTTCTCTTTATTCTTAACACCATCGGTCATCATGGTATTACAAAAAGGGCAAGCGGCAGCAATGATATCAGGTTGGGTTTCCATGGCCTGCTCGGTACGCTCTATGTTTACATCTTTATCGCCTTTCTCGGGTTCTTTGAACATTTGCGCCCCTCCGGCACCACAACAGAGGCCTTTTTTCTTGCAATTCTTCATTTCCACCAGTTCCGCATCTAACTTACGTATCAAGTCTCTAGGGGCTTCATATACGTTATTGGCACGCCCTAGATAACAAGGGTCGTGATAGGTTATGCGTTTTCCCTTGTAGGTTCCGCCTTCTAACGAAATCTTGCCCTCTTCCAAAAGTTGTTTTAGAAATTGGGTATGATGTACGACATCATAGGTGCCGCCAAGGCCCGGATATTCGTTTTTTAAGGTATTGAAACAATGCGGACAAGCCGTTACTACTTTCTTAATACCGTAAGCGTTCATAACCTCAATATTGGTAACTGCCTGCATTTGAAAAAGAAACTCATTCCCTGCACGTTTCGCCGGATCTCCTGTACAGCTCTCTTCGGTTCCAAGTACCGCAAAGGAAACATCGGCATTGTTTAAAATCTTGATAAATGCTTTTGTTATTTTTTTTGCCCTATCATCAAAACTACCGGCACATCCCACCCAGAACAATACCTCTGGTTGTTGGCCCGCAGCAAACAATTCTGCCATTGTAGGTACTTTTAACTCACTTCCCATAAACCGTATTCATTCTAATAATAGTTATACTTAGGATTCTTCTACCCAATTAAGACGATCCATTTGATTGAAAGGCCAGGGCGCTCCGTTATTCTCGATATTCCCCATCATGTTATTCAAATCGGAAGGAGCCGCAGATTGTTCCATTACTAAATACTGCCGCATATCCATGATAATCGATAAAGGATCTATACTTATGGGGCACGCTTCGACACAGGCATTGCAAGAGGTACAGGCCCATAATTCTTCTCTAGAAATATAATCGTCCAATAGTTGTTTGCCATCATCTACAAAGCTTCCTTTATTGGCTTCGATATTTTCACCTACCTCCTGGAGACGATCCCTCGTATCCATCATAATCTTTCGCGGAGATAGTTTTTTACCTGTTTGATTGGCCGGACACTCGCTTGTACAGCGCCCACATTCGGTACAAGTATATGAATTAAGCAATTGAACCCAATTTAAATCGACCACATCTGAAGCTCCAAACTTTTCGGGGTCCGGGGCATCCTCTTCAGGTGCCGCAAAAGGATCCGCAGAAGGGTCCATCATTAATTTTACTTCGGCAGTGACTGCCTCTAGGTTCTTAAATTGCCCTTTCGGTTTTAAATTCCCATAAAAAGTATTAGGAAAGGCCAATAGAATATGAAGGTGTTTTGAGTAATAGAGGTAATTCAAAAAGAATAGGATTCCTACAATATGAAGCCACCATGCAGTGCGCTCTACAATTACAAGGCTCGAAATTGACATCCCATTAATCAAAGGGCCCAAAAATTGGCTTATGGGAAAAGATCCCATAATGCCAGCCTCACTGGCATAATGGGCCGCTCCCATTTGTTGTAGTTGATAATCTGCCCCGTTCATGGTCAAGAAAAGAAACATCAACACCAATTCTATGTAAAGAATCAAGTTTCCATCCTTTTTAGGCCATCCTTCCATCTCTGGCTTTATAAAACGTTGTAACCGAATAATATTTCTTCTTATCCAAAAAATAACCACCGCAACAATTACTAAAATTGCAAGTATTTCAAAGGAACCGATAAGAAGATCATAGACCGCTCCTAAAGGTGCAGAAAACAATCGGTGTGTACCTAAAATACCATCTAAAATAATTTCAAGTACCTCTACATTAATGATAATGAAGCCCACATAGACAACAATATGAAGGAAGCCGGCGATGGGCCGCGCGACCATTTTCGTCTGTCCCAATGCAATGCGCGCCATATTGTTCCAACGTTGAGGCTTATTGTCGGACACGTCTACATCTTTACCAAGTTTTATATTGCGCACAAGCCGCCGTACGTTTTTGGCAAAAAAACCAATGCCACAAAGCAATACTAAGGTAAAAAGTATATTGGGAAGGTATTCCATCATAGTTTATTGATCTTCGATTTTGGCTGCAGGATCATCTTCGGGTAATTCGTATTCTTTTTGTTTTTTACCAAAGACCGATACATTTACATACCGTTTAGGGTTCAGTCTAAAATCTTGCATCAATAAATCTAATTCTCTAGAAGCATTGTTAAGGTTATCATACAATTCCTTATCATTCACCAACTTACCCAAGGTTCCATCGTTCGAATCGATCTTGGCCATGACTCTGTCTAGATTGGCAACCGTAGATTCCAAGCTTCGCAAAGTCGCAGGCAGCCCCGCATTGTTCAAAGAATCGGCCAATTTGGAAAAACTATAGGTAAGTTTCTGAAAATTGGTCAAAGAGCTATCTAGTTTTCCTTCGTTAGTCTTCAGTATTTTGTTCAAAGAGCTAGCACTTCCCTGAAGGCTATTAATCAATTGGCTTAGGCCAGAGATTGCTCCTCTCAGGTCGTTTTTGGTCTTGCTGTCAAGGACTTCGTTCACATTTACCAACAAAGAATCCGCATCGGTAACCGCAGACTCGAACTTCTTAAAAAGCGGGGTGAGTTTTTCTTGCGCTAATTCTGTTAGTCCGGGCCGCGTATCTGTACTGAGCGTATCCCCTGATTTTGCCAAGGCACTCCCGTCAAAAACAGGTAAGATCTGAAGGCCTTTTCCCCCTATAATTCCTGTGTCATATAATTCGGCCGGACTATTTTTTGAAAAAGCAAAATCGCTCGCTACGGTAAATGTTACCAGTAGATTGCCCTTATCGTCAATAAAGCGAATGTCATTCACTTTCCCGACATTAAGACCGTTGATAGATACCGGCGTACCGGGTTGTAGCCCCCCCACATTCGCATAAACCGCGTATAACTGTCGACTATTATCGAATAATGGCGTCGATTTCAGATAACTAAAGCCTAAGATGAAGAGAAGAATACCACCAATGACAATAATTGCCGTTTTAATTTCCCTGGATAGTTTCAAAAGGATTGTTTTTGGGTTCCTAACAAAATTAGAAATAAATTTAAGAAGACTGTCATTTATCGGAAACGTATTTCATGGCCTCTTTAATTGGTATGCGTTTCCCGTCTTTATAAGCAACTATAAACGAGGTTACATATCCTTTCACATCTGCATTCGCCTTTAGCAATTCTGCTTCTTTCATAGAGCCGACACTGCCATACATATAACGTTGCAGGTTTTTATAAGGTTCTTGCGACAATTTGTTCAACCCTCTAAAATTGCTAGATTTCAGGGCAATATCTTTTGTACTGGCGAGAATCTGAACCTTGAAAGTAATATTTTCCGCTTTTTTTGGGGCAACAACAACTTCTTTAGGTGCTTCTACTTTCTTTTGTACAACAAGCACCGCCTCTTTCGGTTTGTCTGGTACCGTTGCCGTTGATACTTCTTTTACCGTTTTTTTCACCACTTCCTTCATTTCTTCCTCTTTGGGCTTTGAAATCTCTGCCACAGGTTTATCGGGCATTTGTGTCTCTGTCTTCACCTCTTCGACCATCTTATCGGGAACAGACGAATCTACGATACCCTCTGTATTTGGCTTTGTTACAACTTCATCTTGGGCATTTGTAACTTCTTCGGAAATAGGCACCGTCTTCTTTGAAGCTTCTGCTATAATCTCAGGTGTTTCATTTAGTATAGGTTTCAGGGGTTCATTTGACGTCCTTGAAGGCACCCCGTTCTTATACTCAAGAATTGCTTGCGCTATTGCGACACCCATTTCAGATTGACCATTCTTGGAGTTCAGATAGGCACCTTCTTCACTATTGGTTAGGAAACCTGTTTCGACCAATACACTTGGCATAAAGGTTTGATGCAATACGATAAAGCCTGCCTGCTTCACCTTACGATTATTACGTTTTAGTTTATTAGAGAAATTATCCTGTATGCCTTTAGCCAGTTTAATACTTTGATCTAAAAACTCCTCCTGCATTATGGTAAGACCAATAACCGATTCTGGGGAATTAATATCATAATTGGCATAACGATTTTCATAATTGTCTTCCAAATAAATCACCGAATTCTCTTTTTTGGCGATTTCAAAGTTTTGTTTATTAGCATGAAGCCCTAAAACAAAAGTACCGGCACCATGAGCGTTTGACGAGTGTGAATCACAATGCACCGATACAAATAAATCGGCATTGGCCTTATTCGCTATTTCACCCCGTACATAGAGATCAACGAAAGTATCATCTTTTCTGGTATATATGACCTTGATATTGGGATCTTGCTCCAATATCTTCCCGATTTTCAACACGATATTAAGGGCTATATTTTTTTCAAAATACCCATTTCCCAGATTTCCGGGGTCATGCCCACCATGCCCTGCATCGAGGACAACAACGAAAGTTCCGTCTTTGCTTTTAACTGGTTTCGCTTCGTTAAACGAAGACAATAACAGCGTTGATAGAAAGACCGTGCTTAAAATAAATAACTTAAACTTCATTTAACGAAAGAATTATAGTGCCTCCAATATGGTTAAATTTATTGTAATGACCGATGAAGGGAACAAAAAATATATGTAAGTTTGATCTCAAATCCCGATAACCACGGGTCGCCAAACGGTTACAAAAATAGGATATATAGCCTTGCAATCAAATAAACATC
>CALLVX010000005.1 GCA_938010765.1 uncultured Flavobacteriaceae bacterium
TCGCATAAAACAAGATTCCAAGAGTGTAAAACCCGCCACCGGCAAACAATAGCGTAATTCCCCTCACTGAGGTAACCGCCTGCAAATTAGAAAAATCGATGACGATCAACCAACCCATTATCAGGTATAACAGCAGCGATATAAACTCATATTTCCCGGTATAGAATAGCTTTAAAACAGTACCGATGGCGGCAATGATCCAAACCGTATAAAAGAGCATCCATCCGCTGCTATTTTCCAGTAAGATCAGTGCTACTGGCGTATAGGTGCCCGCAATAAGTATGTAGATACTAATATGGTCTAGTATGCGAAACCGTCGTTTAAGCTCGACCTTGGATACATAATGATACATTGTTGACGCCCCAAATAAAATAACAAAAGAGCCACTATACAGCAAAATTGCAAAGGTAGCATAGGAAGTTCTGCCTGCACTTTGTTGTAGTAACAACGGAAGTCCTACTAGGCCAAATAGCACGCCTAAGCCATGGGAAGCAGTATTCAATTTTTCCTCTAAGGCGTATAGCTGAGACATTTATTCGCAAACTTTATTTGTAACGTTTCCCGTGTTTGATAACCATGTCCACATCTTGCAAAAGACTTATATACCGCAATACGTCACCGTCGACCGCGATAATATCTGCATATTTTCCCGGTGTTATTGTTCCAACCTCGTCGGCAACCCCCATCCATAGCGCTGGCCAGTAGGTAGCCCCTCGAATTGCGTACATGGGGTCGATTCCGAACTCATTTACCCAAACATCAAGTTCGTTCCAAGTTGATTGGCTATGAAACTTCATCGGAATACCGCTATCGGTTCCTACCATAAGTACAACACCGGCATCCAACAGCTGTTTGATCTTGGTTTCCAATGTAGGTTTTCTAGAAGGTGTTAGCTGAAAATACGGGAGTCGGTCGGGATGGCTAATGCTGTTTTTTATATCTACAATTACGCTATCCGGCAGTCCTCGGTGCCAAGAATCGTTGTCCAATTTCTCAGGATGGTCGCGCACGTATTCATAATTGTAAAGTCCTTCGACCGTGGGGCACCAGAACAACGGCCCCTTGTTCATTTGCGCCGTACGTTCTTTGATCATTTCCATCACATCATCTGGGTACTTAGGTGCCGATGAGAGCCCCGTATGCTCGAAACAGTCGGCATCGACTAGTAAGCCTCTTCGAATTTCTTCAGGACGATGACCATGTGCTACCACCTTCAACTTGTGTTTGTGCGCTTCGTCTACCACGGCTTTTAATTCTTCCATCGTCATTTGGTCTTGGTCGATCAATTTTATTACATCGACGCCAGCCTTTGCCAATTTCCTGATTTTTTTTCGTCCGTCCTCCGCACCGTTCACACCCCACCTAAACTCTTCAGTTCCAAGATAGGGCTTGTGCTGAATAAATGGACCGGACACATAAAGCGTAGCACCTGGTATTTCTCCCTTATTAATTGCATCGCGCACGGCAATGCTCTCTTCCAACGGTCCGCCTAAATCCCGAGCACTGGTAACCCCGGCCATTAAAAGTTGATGGGCAGACGCAGGCATGATCACATCTTTAAACAAGGGAGGGTAGGTTTTGTCCCAATAGGCATAGTCCGCATGTCCGTTGATCATCGTATGCACATGCATATCCCATAAACCTGGCAAAACGGTCATTCCCTCAGTAGAAATAACTTCTGCATCCTTGGGAATAGGTGTATTATCTATGGTACCTACAGCTTTGATTTTCTCACCATCTATAACAATCACACTATTTCGAATAGGCTCGCCACCAAAACCATCTATAAGAGTTCCTCCTACCATTGCTTTAAGACCCTGTTCTTGGCCAAAAGAATTTACAGCCAGCAAGCATAGAATCACGGCAGAAAATAGTTGTTTCATGGCGAGTTGTTTTGTTAAATATACTTAAAGTTGAAGGATTCAAGGTAAATATAAGAGACAAGACGAAGCGATTCATTAGAAATTTAATAATTTCCCTTAGAGGAAAAATTAGGAGCGGATGGTACCCTTTTCCTTGCCCAGAAGAAATCCAATTTTTCAATCACATTTAAGGTTCGTCATGATACGAAAAGCAATATTAGTACTGATTTTTATTTTAATCGGTTTGGCTTGCGAAGATGTGGTGGACATAGCGACCCCTTCAGAACCGCCTCGGTTGATTGTAAACGGGGTATTGAATGTTGATGCAACCGAACCCTTTATTCCTATAGCGATCAGGATTTCCCAAACCGATAATTTTTTTGGTGAAACTACCATTGTTCCCTTGGAAAGCATTATCATCATAACGGAGTTTTTTGATGAATTTGGGCTTGTATCCGCTACTGGAGTCTCAAACTTAACGGAGCTTGATGTAGGATCTGGCATTTATGTTCCCGACCCCTCCTTTACCACGGATCAGCGCATTCCTACAGAAGTATTGGAACTAGACCCTTTATTCATCCTGATTATTACCTATGATGGTAGGCGGTATGCCGCCCAAACGAGATATATTCCCTCGGTGCCTATTGACCGACTCTCGCAAGGTACGGAAACCTTGTTTGATGATGACGCAACTGAGGTGATCGTTTCTTTTACAGACGATGCAACGCGCGATGATTTCTATGTGTTCGACTTTGGCTTTGGAGAGTTTTCGGTGACCGAAGACCAATTTTATCAAGGAACCTCCTTCGAGTTTTCCCATTTCTATGACCGTGAATTGGTTCCGGGCGATGAAATCACCGTACAAATTTTAGGTGCTGACCAAGGATTTTACAACTATATTAACCTGTTGATTGAACAGACCGAGAACAACCTTGGTGTCTTCGAAACTCCAAGAGCCACCGCTAGAGGAAACGTTTTCGATATCACGGGACTTGACAACATTAACGTGGTAGACAATTTGGGACGCCCGCAAGATTTCCCATTGGGGTATTTTGCCATTGTTGAAACCTTTCAAGGCAGCTTGACAATAGAATAATTGTACTTCTTCTTTTCTTTGGGTTCGGTGAAAATTAGTTTGCCATAATTTCAATAATATCAGATATGGAAATCGCACATTCCTTTGGCTTGATTGCCTGCCTAGTATTAAATGTAGTATCTCTAATCTTTCAAAAAAAATAAAAACAAAGGTTGTATCATCTACTTATGGCATCATACCCTTCATAAAAAGCCTGCAATCGTTCTACGGAGGATGTATTTTTCATAACGCAATTTTGTTAAATAAAGCTTAAATGCAGCCGTTTCCTACAAATAGTTCTAGTTGTAGCGGGCAGTTCTGTATAATTTTAATAATTTGCTCATAGTAGCAAGAATTCATTGATTTATCACCTCCAAACGCTTTGTAACGATTTTAGCGAACAATCAAAAAGGACTATGAAGAAAATGTTTTTCGCACTTCTTACCTCACTCATTGCCTTTGGTTGTGAAGATGTAGTAGATATAGAAACACCAAGTGAGCCACCAAGATTAATCGTAAATGGTATTCTGAGAGTTGACGAAAACGAACCTATAGTTCCTGTGGAAATAAGAGTTTCACAAACCATTAATTTTTTCGAAGAAACGCCCGTAACTTCATTAGAGAATGTAGTTATTGTAAGAGAAACATTTAATGAAGACGGTGCTATTATTCAAACCGGTTTTTCCAATTTAACAGATTTAGATAAAGGGTCTGGAATCTATGTTCCTGATCCCAGTTTTATGACTGATCAGAATATACCTACTAGTATTCTTAGTGATGATGTACGGTTTACCTTATTGTTAACCCATGAAGGTCGGCGCTATGCGGCCGCCGCCAGATATGTAAAGGCGGTACCTATAAACACAATAGAGCAAGGAACAGAAACCATCTTTGATGAGGATTCAAAAGAGCTGATTGTTTCTTTTACCGATGATCCCGATACTGATAATTTTTATGTCTTTGATTTTGATTTTGGAGAGTTTTTGGTAACAGAGGATCAATTCTATCAAGGAAAACCCTTCAGTTTTTCTTATTTCTACAACAAAAAATTGGAGGTTGGTCAAGAGCTAACAATCAGTATTTTAGGAGCAGATCAAAGCTTTTACAATTATGTAAACCTTTTGGTAGAACAAACGCAAAACAATTTAGGGGTGTTTGAGACCCCTGCTGCTACAGCTCGTGGCAACGTGTTTGATATCACAGGTTTGGACAATATAGATGTTGTGGACAATTTGAATCGCCCACAAGATTTTCCATTGGGTTACTTCGCAATAGTCGAGAGTTTTAAAAAGACTATTGTAATAGAATAATTACCTAATATTTACCTGTAAATTTAGTTCATTGTATTGTCAGTACTTGGTTACTGCACATGGGCTATTCTTATTCTTCGATTTGTGCGAGCATGCTATTTTAGGAATCTATTGAAGAAAATCAATACTTGACTTTTATAATGATTACTCTAAAGGACCAATATGGTCTTGCCAATCATGCCCCTTCACTTGAGGCATTCCTTTTTTAAGTTATTTTTTGGGTATAAAAAAACCCCGACACTCAAATGAGGTCGGGGTTTCAAAGAAGGCGGCTTCCTACTCTCCCACTTGGTATAGCAGTACCATCGGCGCTGGCGG
>CALLVX010000006.1 GCA_938010765.1 uncultured Flavobacteriaceae bacterium
CGTAACTTTTATATGTTGGGTGGTAATTACCTTGCCTCTTTTACCACGCAAGAAGGAGAGCAGGTAGCATTTGAAGGTAGCATCTTCTTCGAATCGGGGCAGTTTTTGAATGATGCAGTGGCAGATGGTGGTGCACTCAGCGGAAGGTCGGAGTTTTTCATTGGGGAAGAGGAGCAGCTAGAAAATGCCAGAATTACGATGCAGGTAGCCCATATGGAAGAAATTCTATTTCAACAGTTTCGATCTTTTGATCTCAACCAGGATGCAGACGGAAATCCGTTTGTAGAATATAGTATTGCCCCTAACAATATATTGGATGAAGGGGCGGTGGGAATTTTTGCCGGATATCAAATTACGGAAAAGGAAATTGTAGTGGATGAACTGATGAATTAGGACGGTATCAATTATTTCATTTTTTTGGAAAGAACTAGGCCGGAAATGCACCATCGGAAATGAAAAAAGCCTCGACCCTACGTCGAGGCTTTTGAATCAAAATCAAAAAACCAACCTAAACACATGAACTATTGTTATACTAACTTATTTTCTTTTTCGCAGCAATTTTTATATAAAACAACCAATAGCACATTTACCCTACCCAAACGATACTTTTTTTTTCGTTTTTTTTTAAAAGTATATGAAACATCGACCAATACGAGCATTTCGGGCTTTTTATATTCTCTCAACTTTTTAGCGTTTCGATTTCCGCATGCATCAATATGCCTATCTTTAGTATAAAATTACCCCTATGACCGACCTATACTTCCAAGAACTTAGGAATGCACTGCAATTGGGTATTTCCGAAAAAGGACACCCTTTTCGCTATGGCACCCTCGCTACTGTAGGCACCGATCAAATGCCTCGGCAGCGTACTATTGTACTCCGTGAAGTTTCCGATAGTCTTCATCTTGGCTTTTATACCGATCAACGCTCCAAAAAAGTAACCCACATACAGCACAACAACAAGGTAAGCTTGCTGTTCTATCATCCTGAAAAATTACTGCAAGTAAAAATCGAAGGCATGGCGATGATACAAAAAGATAAGGCCGTTTTGCAAGATCATTGGAACAAAACAACTGAGGGCAGCAGAAAAGACTACACCACCAAGGTAGCGCCTGGCAGCACCGTTTCAAATCCTGATTCGGTAGACTACCTCAACGAAGCGCATCATTTTTGCATGGTTACCATTCTCCCTTACCAAATAGAGTATCTAAAGCTTAAACGTCCCAATCACCTGCGCGTGCAGTACGTACTAGACGGTAATGGTTGGAAAGGACAGTTTTTAGTGCCCTGAACAAGTTCAAGCGCAAGAATCAAAACAAATTCAAACACAAATGTCAAATTCAAATACAAACGCAAAAACTGATTACTGTTAATTGCTCATTGTTAATTGCTCATTGCTAATTGAACAAGTCGAGACCTACTTAGCGTGTTCCTAGGCTTTCGACTGCGCTCAAGATGACAGGGAAGAAAAAAGAACAAAGACAAAAGGACGAAGGACGAAACAAATTCAAACGTCAAACTCAAATACAAACGCAAAACTGAATACTGTTCACTGTTTACTGTTCACTGTTAATTGTTAATTGCTCATTGGTAATTGCCAACACCTCAACTTTTACCGTCAAACCCCCATTCTTCCCTTGTCAATTCGTATTTTTGCGCCCTCATTAGAAGTTATGCGAACGAAAACCCTTAAGAAGAACAAGATCAATGTAGTTACGCTTGGCTGTTCCAAGAATGTCTATGACTCAGAAGTACTCATGGGGCAATTGAAAGCCAATGACAAAGAGGTGGTGCACGAAGAGGAAGGCAATATCGTAGTGATCAATACCTGCGGTTTTATTGCCAATGCGAAGGAAGAAAGTGTGAATACTATCTTGGAGTACGTAGAAAAAAAAGAAGCTGGTGAAGTTGACAAAGTGTTCGTAACGGGCTGTTTGAGCGAACGCTATAAACCAGACCTACAAAAGGAAATTCCCGATGTAGACGAATACTTTGGCACAAGTGAGCTTCCCAATCTTTTGAAAGCACTGGGAGCCGATTACAAGCACGAACTGATCGGGGAACGCTTAACGACCACGCCCAAGAACTACGCTTACTTAAAAATTGCCGAAGGCTGTGACCGACCCTGCTCGTTCTGTGCCATTCCGATTATGCGCGGCAAGCATCGTAGCAAGCCCATCGAAGATTTGGTGACCGAAGCTGAAAAGCTGGCGGCCAAAGGGGTGAAAGAACTTATCTTGATCGCACAAGACCTCACCTACTATGGTTTGGATCTTTATAAGAAACGGAATCTGGCCGAACTCTTGGAACGCTTGGTAGAGGTAGACGGAATTGAATGGATTCGTTTGCACTATGCCTTCCCGACCGGATTTCCGCTTGATGTACTTGATGTGATGAAAAGGGAGCCCAAGGTATGCAACTACCTGGATATTCCCTTACAGCATATTGCAGATGCCATTTTAAAAAGCATGCGACGGGGTACGACCCAAGCCAAAACAACCAAATTGCTAAAAGAATTCCGGGCGGCGGTACCCGAAATGACCATTCGTACGACTCTAATCGTCGGCT
The DNA here is from genome assembly GCA_938010765.1 of uncultured Flavobacteriaceae bacterium. GTDB lineage: Bacteria > Bacteroidota > Bacteroidia > Flavobacteriales > Flavobacteriaceae > Pelagihabitans. Next base: position 2,569 of record CALLVX010000006.1, read on the forward strand.
ATCCCGGAGAGACGGAAGCGGATTTTCAAACCCTTAAAACCTGGGTGGAAGCCATGCGTTTTGAACGTTTGGGCTGCTTCACCTACAGCCATGAGGAAAACACCCATGCCTATAGCTTGGTTGACGACGTTCCCGAAGAAACAAAACAGGATCGTGCCAACCAAATCATGGAGATTCAGTCCCAAATTTCGTGGGAACTGAACCAAGAGAAAATCGGAAAAACTTTCCGTTGTATTATTGATAGGAAGGAAGGAAACTACTTTGTAGGCCGTACCGAATTTGATTCGCCCGATGTGGACAATGAAGTGCTGATCGATGCCGCAAAATTTTACCTAAAACAAGGAGAATTTGCCGATGTTGTCATTACCGATGCGGCCGATTTTGATTTGTATGGGGAACCAACGGTCTAAATTCAAACTCAAAAATCAAATACAAACTCGATATAAGTTCAAGCGCAAGAATCAAGTGCAAGTTCACATGCAGGTCTCAAATGCAAGGTTAGCGGCTAGATAAAAGACCGCTGCGCTGAAAGAACAAAGACAAAGGAAGTCGGAAGACTTAACCAGTTCAAACGCAAACATTGTTAATTACTATTTTGTCCGGCGATGTTGCCAACCCATAACTTCCATCCTATCTCTTACCTTCTTTAACCCTTTGTCGCTACGTCCAAATCCGTAAGATTTTTTACGGAGTACTTGATACTAACCAAGTCATACTGCTCCCGCTACAAAATCACATTCGAAATCAAATTCTCCACGGTGGGGTGGTCGTTGCCACCAGCGGGTTCAATCGTAATGTTCAGCGATTCGGCATGATCGATATAGCGGAGAATGATATAGTCCTTATCTGTTTTTACCAGGCCCATATTGATCATTTCCCCTTCCACATCGGCCCACATTTGGTAGGTATGGTCTGTATCCAACTCCCGTAATCCTTTGGCATTCAGGATTACCTCTTTGGTTTGGTGATTCACATAGGCAGTCGCTTTGGAACTGGGCGATTTTTCATTCCCTATCAATAGCAAGGGCACCACATTGGTATTATTGATCTGTTGGTATCTACTAGCGGTCTCTTCATAATTGGCTTCCAACTTCGAAAGGCGTTCTTGCAGGGCAGCCGTTTGTGTTTCCAAGGCTTTTAGATTGTCTTCAGATGCTTGCCATTGGTTGTACATCCAAACGGCACCAAAAGCGACTATCGCCGCTACGCTCGCCGCCACCCAAAAACCAGTATTTCGCTGGGCGTTCGTATTCGGTAGTGTACGCACCGGTACTTCTTCCACGGTGTCACCGATACGTGCCTCCAGTGCATCTCGAACGCTTGCGGGAGGTGCTACGGCATTCTCAAAAGCAATCCGTTCAAAATCTTCCTCAAGCGCATCAAACTGTGCACGCAAGTCGGCATCATTCGCCAAAGCCGTTTCCACTGCTTTTTGCGTTTTATCATCAAGCTCCCCAAGGAGGTATTGCTCCAAGAGTCCGTCTTCCAAGATTTTCTTTTTATCCATGTCCGATCATTTCAACTAGCAATAACAATAGCAATACTTCTTTTGGGTACGCTTCCCTCAATTTCGACAGGGCCTGGCGCACATACGATTTAAAGGTTCCCAGGGGCACGTTCATCTCCTCATGGGCTTCCCGATGGGTAAGTCCCTTGAAATAGACCAACTCAATCGCCCGTTGGTGGTGTGGTTCCAATTTTTTAAGCAAGCCGTTCAGCTCCGAATAGTCCGTAGGTAGGTCAGCAGTTTTATTTGTATATACACTCAAATCATCCGTTTGGATGAGCGGGGTGGACTTTCGTACTGCATTCAGGGCCGTATTTTTGGCAATGCGATACGCCCAGGTATAAAACCTTCCTTTCTCAGAATCGTACTGCTCGATCTTTTGCCAAATCTTCACAAAACTTTCTTGGAGTACGTCCTGCGCCAAATCCTCGCGCTCACAAATACGAATTACAATCCCATACAAGGCCTTTGCATAGGCATCGTACAAACCCAATAAGGCGCTTTTGTCTCCCTGTTGTAGGCGTTCGATCAATTTTATATGGGTCTCTGGTGACGGCATTAGAATGTTAAAGATATGATAAAAAAACAGCAAGCTCATCCAACAGGAAAAAGCCTGTGTACTTACCAATGAAAACAAACAATAGTTGTTTGTAAAATTAAAATAGTAAAAACAAAACCATGAAAAAATTAATCGTAAGTTTCACAGCAGTCACCCTATTATTGTTCGCTCAGAAAGTAAGGTCACAAGATGTTGTAGATGTCGCCGCCTCGGTAGATGATTTCTCTACCTTGGTGACAGCCGTAAAAGCAGCAAACCTAGTAGGTGCATTAAAGGGAGACGGACCTTTCACCGTATTTGCCCCGGTAAATTCCGGTTTCGCCAAGATCGATTCAAAAACGCTCAACTCCTTATTGGAGCCTGCAAACAAGGAAAAATTGGGCGCCATCCTTACCTACCATGTGGTATCGGGAAAACTGATGGCGACCGATGTTGCCAAGGCCCTGAAAAAAGGAAAGGGGAAAGTAGCCCTCACTACCCTAAACGGAGGTACGCTCACCGCTGTTAGTAAAGATGGTGGTATCTACCTAAAAGATGCCAATGGCAACTACAGTAAAATTACCAAGACCGATGTCACTGCTTCAAACGGCGTGATCCATATCATCGAAGATGTGGTAATGCCCAACTAAGTAGTTGTATTTTTTTTGATTGATGTAAAGCACCGTGACGACGGTGCTTTTTTTGTGGGTTCAAATACGCAGGTCGGAAGTAATGTGCCCCTATTCAGTGTACAACCAAATTATTTACTCCTAAATACGAACTACTTAGTTCCGCCCATGATAACGCTTATCATACACCTTGGGTGGCGCTCTTTACTTCAAAACAAATATTAATTCCTATTTTTAAAACAAAACCACCCATCCTATGCTGTACCTCGTTGCCTTGATCAGTGCGCTTGTCTTTATAATTGTTGGTATTGTACGTTGGAAAATACACCCTTTCTTTGTTTTGCTACTGGCCGCCATTGCCTATGGGTTTATCAGTGGCATGCAGGTTTCACAGATCATAGCCTCGATCAATGATGGCTTTGGGAGTATTATGGGGAAAATAGGGCTGTTAATTTTCTTCGGGGTGGTCATCGGTACCGTCTTGGAAAAATCGGGCGGGGCCATGGTCATTGCCGCGCGTATGCTGAAACTCATTGGGGAAAAATCGGTGCATTTGGCCATGATGCTCACAGGCTACTTGCTTTCTATCCCCGTTTTTGCCGATAGCGCCTTTATCATGATGAACCCTCTAAACAAAGCATTGTCCCATAAGGCCGGCATCTCATTCGCCGGTACGTCGGTTGCCTTGGCCTTGGGCTTAATGGCAACCCATGTAATGGTACCCCCTACCCCCGGACCTATTGCCGCCGCGGGCATTTTGGAGGTCGATTTAGGGAGCGTAATTCTATGGGGTATTATGGTGAGTTTATTGGCCTTGATTCCCAGTTACTTTTTTGCAGTTAAGGTCGCTTCCAAAATTCAGTTGCCAATTGTAATGGAAGCTTACACAACCACAACACACCGCCCCAAGGCATGGACCTCCCTCCTGGCCATCTCAGTGCCCATTGTCTTGATTATTTTAAAATCGATGTTTGAATATCCCGATTTTAATATGACGGGGAATGCGCTCTACCCGGCCGTCTCGTTTTTAGGCACTCCCGTGGTTGCTTTATTGATAGGAGTGGCCCTCTCGCTGCTCCTACCAGAAAAGCTAGACCATCGGGTTTTTTCGGCCAATGGATGGTTTGGTGAAGCCTTGAAAACAGCTGCCCCCATTATATTGATTACCGGTGCCGGGGGTATTTTCGGTAGTATGCTTCAGAACTCCGGTATTGGTGATTTGATCACTACGAGTTTTTCCGATCTGAACATCGGCCTCTTCTTCCCCTTTTTATTGGCCGCTTGTTTAAAGACCACTCAGGGGTCGTCGACAGTCGCCTTGATCACCACCGCTGCCATTGTAGCACCTATCTTACCCGAACTGGGCCTGGATGCGCCTTTTCTACGAACATTGACAGTACTGGCAATTGGTGCGGGATCGGTGGTCGTTTCCCATGCAAACGATAGTTTTTTTTGGGTACTGACCCAACTTACTGGCATGGATGTAAAAGATGGTAACAAAACCCTCACCTTGGGCACCTTGGTGTTGGGTGTATCGGGAATCTTGATCGTATTCGCCTTTTCGCAGTTGTTTGGTTAGACGAATATAACAGGATTAGAGAATGATAACAATGACTTATACCAGTTTCTATCATGGAACAGGCGCTATTGACCCGTTTGGTCTTTTTTTGAAAATCTACCGGCAATATCTATGGCTGCAGTAGAACCAAAATAGAATGATATTGTAACCATCAATAAGTTAGATAAGGTTGGCATAATGTTAACCGCAAATGTTTCGGTTATTTTTTCCTTTTCATCAGTCATTTCATAATCGAGGTAAACCACACTCCCAAAATAAACAAGATACAGAACAATAAGACTTCCGGCAATCGAAAAACGTATTCGCGACTCTTTGATAGTACCATCGGTTGCCAGATTACCCGGCAATGCCAAAAGTGCAAAAAAAGTAATTATAGAAGCCCCAATAAGCATTAAGCTCCAGCTATTGGCCGCGTCATAAAATTCAGCTACGAGATTGAATACGATAATCCAGCCCAAAACAGCAATGCAGATAAGCATCAGATTCTTTTTAAATGTCGACATATTTTTAATTGGTGTTGTTTAAAAATTAATTTAAAAGATTATAGATCATTGTACACTGTTTGGGTAGTTAGGCCATGAAAGCTAATGGGCCTATAAAAAATCTACAGGCCCATTATACATTTATCCTACGCTAGACGAATTATGCACTTAGGCATCTTGGTACTTTGGTTTTATATCAGGGAAATTGATAATAGCTGTTGCCAACCCGTCCAAAACCTCGCTATCTTGCGCGACCTCAACGAAGGGGTTTCGACTATCATGATGTACTTGACCTCCATAAAATTCTTGGGCCTTACCTCCAACGCCGGTATTCGCAATTTGATAGTCTAGGTGCTCTCTAATAAGATTACGCCCTACATTTCTGGGGTTTCCGTGGGCCTGTGTAATACGCCCAAAACGATCCCCGTCCCTAAAATAAACGGTTGGTTGCGTATGTGGGTTACCGGTATATCCAATGATATTTTCTTTCTTGTAAAAATCCTCTCCGTAATTTGGCATGATTTGTTGTTTATTTGGTTAAGCAAGGGGTATCAATTGTCGTATTTGGTTTACATGGGGTTGTAAAACGAGAGAGCCATTCTTGGGTAGATGTTTTGGTTTGATCGGCAAAGTTACCACGTATACGTCTCCATTCGCCAACCGAAAGTTGATATACCGAACGAATTACGGAGTATGTTGTGTCAAATGTAATCGTACCTTTCCTTTCCTCGGCCTTTATTTGAAATTGACTGCTATACAGGTGAAAAAGTACGTTCCCGTCACCATCGACATCTAAGATATTTTGAGCAAAATTGGAATATTTTTCGATACGATTAGAATAGGAAAGAGCCGCATTTGCCAAGTTAGTGACCGCTCCTACAATTTGATCTTTATCTTTGGCGTCAATCCCTGTAAATGCATCTACGAATGAATTGACAAGCTCGCTAGAATTATGACTGCTAGTTTCGACCATCATTGTATCAGCATTTAAAAGTGCCAGAAACGGAGCGCTATCTATATACTGGGTGAACTTTATAAAATGTTCCTTGTTTCCGGTTCCTTCTGGATCTAATGGGTTGAATTGAGTTCGAACGCGCGCAATGTCGGCAACTGTTTGGATACCTTCAAAAATACTCTCGGGAACCGTGCCTGCACTTTCCATTTCTTTAGCCTTTACCACGTACGCTTCGGTCGCATAGGAACTTGTCGGGTTTTGGATGTCTAATTGGGGGACATCGGGCAGCGCTGGAGAGCGTTTCACATTTTTTGCCCAGTCTTCTGTTGATACTCCTGTTACTCTTTGCATGATGTAAAATTTTATTTTTCTTCCTACTCTATTTAACATATGGTTTTTCGGATTCCCCCAGTCTTTTGATTACTCTTTTAGGATGCTAAATGTGCTCTCCGAACCACTTGAAAATCTTTCTAAGTATAACTGGTTCTGAACACTTTTAATCATATTGTCGCCGTTGTTGGCCCTAAACTATCCAAACAAGTCGGCAAAAGAAAAAGAAATGAGTAAACGACCAATTGGCTATAGTGAATGTTTGCAAAAGTTGAGTGGGATTTTAATTTTGTAAGAAAAAAAATTATTATTTGTAATATTTATTAAACATATTTTGTTTAATTTCATTCCCTTAACTCCCCCCGTTTTAATCACATCAGCTTTAAATTTGATTCATGCATTTCACATTAGGAGTAAAGACCGATGAAACCGTTTATTATAAATTTCCAATTGCCATTGACGATCTTGTATCCGTGATAAGGGATTCTTATCTAGGCTTAGGTACCTCCTATGACCCCATTGTTGTAGATGACTTTGTAACCTTAACGAGATCCAAGTACCCCGAAATAGCCGAGCAGACCACTATAAGCATTCAACTTGTATATGAAAGTGGCAACCCGGCTTATGCAGATTTGAAACCTCAGATCGTGTGCTGTAAAATCCGAAATATTGGTCGCGCTTTCAATAATGACAGTTTACTACCAGAAAACCATTGGAGCACCATTTTCCAATTTGATGAAAATCGCTTGTTAAGTGCGCCGGATGGCATTCTATACGTATCGCCAGACAAGGACAATATCTGTCATATTACCACAAAAAAAGAAATGAACGCCATTTACCTGGCATACAGCGTTATTATAGCAATGACCATTCCTGATAATACTGGTGAAAAACGCCGGTATTACTTTATTCTTGACCCAGTTGTCCGTATCAGATCCAATTCTCCTAAACCGTAGCATGCATATGTTTTTTCGTATCCGGATCGCAATACTTTCTACATTACTTGCCCTTCTAAATCACAGTGCCGTCAATAGCCAGGCTCGGGAAAAAGTAGATAGTTTATTAGCTAGTCTTACAGACGATAAGCTCACAAAGAATGAAAGGGCCATCTGTCTTAGGCACTTGGCATTTTATCATCCCGAGCTTGATTCCTCCCTGTATTTTGCAAAGCGCTCCCTCGTAATGGCTAAAGCTGCTCGCAATCCAATACTCGAAGCGGAGGCTTACGAGGAAATTAGTCATATACAACATGAATTTGGTAACAATACTGCTTCTTTAAAAGCTTCACTTAGTGCCTTAGATATCTACGAAACGGCTGGTCTTGAGGATCGGCAAGCTGCCTCTTACACACAACTTGCCACGAATTACATGAGCAATGAAGACTATAATTTGGCCATAGACTATTTGGAAAAGGCCAAAGAGGTATACCATCGCTTGAATATTATTGAGAATGAGCTATTTACCCTACTTAACTTGGGAGAGGCACATCGATTGGCCGGCAATTTTAAGATAGCAGAATTTTCTTTTAGGCAAGTGCTTCAAATGAACGGCCCCATAAGAAATGCCATTGCCGAGGCGTACTCGCTAGGCAATCTTGGAATGACTCTTTTTGCCCAAAACAAAATTGATAGCGCTGAAAAAAACTTAAACAAAGCGCTAAAAATACTAACCCCGGAAGACGATACCTATTCCGTTTCGATTTATCTAAACACATTGGGTGAAATTTATTCGAAGAACGGCTTATACGCAGCTGCAGAAGAGAAAATGCTTAACGCGATTCATATGGCCAAGCGGGAAGGCCTTAAAGAACAAATAAGAGATTTTAGCAGTGGGTTAAGTGCATTTTACCACAAACGGGAACAATTTCAGAAGGCCTATCACTATCAAAAACTATATCAAACCTACAATGATAGTTTACTGAACAAAGCGAATATTCAAAAAATAGAACAACTAAAGGCGGACTATGAAATTAACAAACGAGAATCTGAAATAGGCTTGCTACAAACTATTACCAACAAACAAGAAAAATGGGTTACCCTATTGATAGTCAGTATTGTTATTATTCTCTTTGTTCTCTACCTTTTGTTCCAAACAAATCGTATCGTACAAAAGGCCAATAAGCGCCTTTCTGTCCAAAAAGAAACAATCCGGAAAAGTGAACAGGAAAAAATCCTATTACTTCAAGAGCTCAACCATCGAGTCAAGAATAATCTACAAATGATTTCGAGCCTACTTAATTTACAAAGTCGCGAACTTACAGGAGGGCATGTCAAAGAAGCTATAACAGCAGGCAGAAACAGAGTAGATGCCCTTTCATTGGTACACCGCAAATTATATCAGGTAGACCTGGAAACCAGAGTGTGTCTTAAGGAATACATGCAGGAGTTGGTTCTTGGGCTTTTTCATGCCTACAATGCCAGGTTCGAACCTACTTTTAAGATTCCGGCCATCAGTGTTGGTATCGATCAAGCGATTCCTCTTGCATTGCTTATGAATGAAATGATCGTAAACGCCTTAAAATATGCCTATGTAAATACGAATCAGCCTGAGTTGATTATAAGAATTGAAGAGAGTAATTCACTTTTAAACATTCAAGTAGTCGATAACGGAATTGGTTTTACCACGAAAGAGACCGATAAAGAGAATTCTTTCGGCATTAAACTAATTAATTCGTTGGTTACACAGCTAAAGGGAAACATTCAAAAAATGACCACCGCCGGTACACATTGGAACATCAATATCAAAACGGCATATAATTCTTAATTCTACTACCACATGCGCAATTCAAGTTCAAAAGTTAGAATACTCATAGTAGAGGATGAAATTTTATTGGCCCATGACATTTCAAATCGGTTAAGCGATCTAGGCTATGCCATTGTAGGTGTCGCCGCCTCGGCAGATGAAGCTTTACAGTACTTGGCCACAGATAGCACCGTAGATTTAATAGTCCTGGATATTGTGCTTCAGGGAGATAAAGACGGAATAGAATTTGCCCACATTAATAATAAAAGATTCGGTATTCCATACATTTTTTTAACCTCACACGCAGATTTCAATTTTGTTGAACGGGCCAAGAGTGTCAAACCCTTCGCCTATATCCTTAAGCCTTTTAACGATCGGCAAGTGATGGTCGCTATTGAGGTGGCTTTACTTAACTACTCATTGAACAAGCCTAAAAAAGACCTGTTCCAAACACCTACATTCAATACCGAAGAAAATCGAGTGCTACAGATAAAGAATAGTTTATTTCTAAAAAAAGAACAACATTTTCAACGAGTGCACTTGGAAGATATTCTCTTTTTACAAGCCGAGAACAATTACACATCGCTTCATACGGTATCTAAAAAATATATCTATTCGATCGTTCTTAAAAAAGTAGAATCCCAACTTCCCAAAGCTATTTTCATACGTGTACACAGAAGCTTTGTGGTGAACATTCAACTTGTAACAGGTTTCGAAGGGAATACACTCTATATCGAAGAAAAGAAGCTTCCGATAGGTAAGTCATATAAAGAAAACGTTTTTAAGCTCTTTCAAACTATCTAGTATGTTAGATGAAATAAATTCAAACTCAGATATCAAATTCAACTACAAACTATTCACTCTTCTCTGCTAACTATTTATTGTTTATTAAAAAAACTGCTTCACGAGGGCAATTACAAACGTAAATTGAATAGTCAAATATACTAATTAGTCTATAGTTACGTAATAAATGGTAACTTCATTTAATGATTCTAAAAAAGGAGTCATTTAATTCACTAAACTTTTACAACACTATGGCGACGGCAGACGAAAGTATGGAAGATGCAACATGGCCAATGCCAAAGTTTCGGTTCGAAGTAGATTTGGGAACCGATTTAACCAAGGTTGCCTTTCAAGAAGTCTCTGGAATGGATGTCGAAAACCAAGTCATTGAATATCGAAAAACGAGTTCCAAGCTGTTTTCTACAGAAAAAATGCCAGAGATTGCGAAGTATGGCAGTGTCACTTTAAAAAGGGGCGTGTTTATCAACGACAACACCTTTTGGAACTGGTATTCCCAAATTACTATGAATACCATTCAGAGAAGAACTATTTTGATCAAACTGCTCAATGAGGCCGGTCAAGTGACCATGCAGTGGCAACTAAAAAATGCATGGCCAACAAAAATCACAAGTACCGATTTAAAATCTGATGGCAATAAGGTTGCCGTAGACACTATAGAAATAGCGCACGAACAATTCATTATAACAAATGGATAGCACTACCGAAACCCCTGTTGGGTTTTATTTCTCCCTTTCGTACCAAGGAGAAGACAACAGTTTTCAGGAAGTCTCCGGTATTTCTAAAGAACTTAGTATTGAAGAAATGGCAGATGGCGGAGAAAATAAGTTTAAGTACAGACTGCCAATAATTGCTGAAAATAAAAATCTAGTCCTAAAAAGAGGGCCGGTTAGGGCGAAATCAAAATTACTGCAGTGGTGAACCAACACATTGAATGATAACTTGGCACAACCGATCCAAACGAACAATGTTATTGTTCATTTATTAAATGAACGTGGAATATCTGCAATGAACTGGCAGTTTTTCAATGCTTATCCGGTGAAGTATTCGATTTCAGATCATACATCTGACCGAAATAAGGTCGTAATCGAAATAATTGAACTTGCCTATACTTATTTTAAGGACAACTCTTGAAAAACTGTTTACCGTCAAGTTCAAAACAAGTACAGGCGTAAGAATCAAATTCAGCTACAAAATAAATTCAATACTAAATACTGATTACTATTTATCTACCATTGCCAAGTGTAAACGGTTTTTGCTTCGTAAGTTTAAGAATCAAGTTCAAAAAGAATTGTTGGTTATCATTCATCATTATTGAATGCATATTAAGAGATAATAAACATCTAAGTAAATGACACTACTAAACTAAAGGCTAGTGCTCTTCTCCCGCAAGGATCATAACAATTTATCTAGTGTGAAACGCATTTCCACAATCAAATCTGCCACTGCCAAGCTCACCCCACCCCAAGCGGACTAAAAACCCACCAGAGTAGCAATACCAACACCACCAAAACTACCGTCAATACCATATCCGATGTCCATCTAAAAGTGGCTTTTGCCTTCTTTTGAAAGGTTACCATCGCCAAAGAAGCTGCCGGTTGCGGGAATCCCATTTTGCTCACCAACATGAGCACCGCCGAACAAAAAAGGAACAGGAACAAGGCGAAGTGCAAAAAGTTGATATCCAAGAAATAGGCCAGCGAACCGTCGGCGGCCACTTCGATACTGCCGTTGTTGTTCAAAAATTCCATCACCAAGCGGAAAAGTCCGACGGCAAAACCCGTCCATAAGGCGACGATGGCACCCCTGGCATTTATCCATTTAAAAAAGAGTCCGAATAAAAATACCGCAGCGATCGGAGGAGAAATATAAGCTTGTATGCTTTGTAGGTAATGAAAAATGCCGCCGTCCATAAGCGCGTTCATAAACGGAATCCATCCCAAGCTGAGCACTACCAAAACAATCGTTGCCAAGCGCCCGAAACGTACCAGGTCTTTTTCTGTCGCCTTGGGTTTCATTTTCTGGTAAAAATCAATGGTAAGCAGTGTAGAACTGGAATTAAAGGCCGAAGATAGGGAACTCATCAAGGCTGCTAGCAAGCCCGCGATGGCCAGCCCTTTTAATCCAGTCGGTAAAAGTTGGGTAATGAGTGCCGGCAAGGCTTGATCGGCATCTTCCAAGGAGAAATGAATGGTCCCCTTTTGCAACAGGGCATAGGCGATGACCCCGGGAATAAAAAATAAAAAGACGGGCAACAACTTTAAATAACCTGCGAACAAGGCCCCTTTTCGGGCATTGCTAACATCTTTTGCAGAAAGGGCGCGCTGTACGATGTATTGGTCTGTACACCAGTATCAAACGCCTAAAATAGGGGCTCCGAAGAGTATTCCCGTCCAAGGGTATTCGGTATCGTTCATGGGGCGCCAAAGATTGAAAAATTGGCCCATATTGGGATTACCCTCTTCCAAGGCAGCCTGGGAAATAGTTTCGGTCATACCGCTCCATCCTCCCAATTGATGTAGGCCAAAGATTACCACAACTACGGTGCCCAAAATAAGAATGAATGCCTGTACCATATCGGTATAGATAACGGCTTTTAGTCCGCCTAGTGCGGTATACAGGCCTGTCCCGACCACTGTAATGATGGCGCCTGTCCAAAAGGGCACGCCAAGTACTTCAAAGACAAGGGCACCGGCAAAAATAATCAGGGAGATCTTGGTAATGATATACGCCAATACCGAAATCACGGAAAGGTAATTGCGACAAGCACATGAGTATCGCCTCTCTAAAAATTCGGGCATGGTATAGATACCCGACCGCAGGTAAAAGGGCACAAATACCCACCCCAATAAGATGAGTACCAAGGATGCCAATATCTCGAAATTGGCCATTGGCATATCGGCCCGTGCGCCGGCACCGGAAACCCCCAAGATAATTTCGGAGCCGATATTCGAAGCAAAAAGGGAGGCCCCGATCACCAACCACCCTTGGTTTTTACCGGCCAAAAAATAATCAACGGAAGAAAACTCCGTATGATCCTTCTTAGAAGAGGCCCATTTGGCAATCCATAAAATGACAACAAGGTAAACGGTTATGACGGCGAAGTCGAGAAAATCCATAAGTGTTGCGGTTAAAGAGGATTAGGGATTCGTCCAATAATCTACGACGAATACTTTTTCCAAATGCGGCTGCAGACTTTGAACAAATGCTTGGTGGTTCGGGTGTGGGGTGTAGACACTGTCCCGATCCTTTTCAGAGGCAAAAGTGAGCAAATAACAATGGGTAAAATCTTGATGAAAATTCTCGGGACTGTCATTGATTCCCCATTCAAAATCTTGGATTACCGGAATGGCATCGGCCAAGGCATTAAAGGAATGGTTCAGTTTTGTGACATCTGCTTCGCTAGAAGCGTCATTGAACTTAAAGATGACCATATGGCGCAATAGCTTTTCTTTTTTCTCTGTTTGTTCCATGGTATTGATAATTGCTGTTTCTTCTGGTCTAGGTTCGGTTTTTTCTTGACATGCGGTAAATGCGAAAAAGCTAAAAAGTAGGTTGATGAAAAGTACGTTTCTTACTGTCATTGTATAGTTATTTAATTTAGATAGTTATAGTATTCCCCCGGTACTACCCCCTTCTAGTTTAATGGCGGCGCCGTTGGTCGCTGCCGCTATGGGGCTTGAAAAATAAACGATGCTATTGGCAATTTCTGCGACACTTGCAAACCGTTGCAGGAGTGAAGAAGTTCTGACTTCCTTAAAAAAGTGGGTCGCTGCCTCCTCGACCGTTTTGTTTTCTTTTTGCGCCCATTCGGTCAAAAAATGCTCAGCTCCTTCGGTCATCGTTGAGCCCGGTACTACGGTATTCACGGTAACCATGCTGCCCTTGGTTAATTGTGCCAGCCCTCTTGAAACTGCGAGCAAGGATGCCTTGGTGACGCTATAGGCAATGAGATTCTCCGGTACCAAGGTGGCACATTCACTGGAAACGAATAGAATGCGCCCCCAGTTGTTCTCTAGCATTTTGGGTAATACATGCCGTGCTAGGCGAACACCGCTCATTACGTTTACCTGATACTGTTGATGCCAATCGGTATCGGTGGTCTCGAAAAACGATTGCGACCTATAAATGCCAACATTGTTGATTAAAATATCGATATCGGGCAGTTGATGCAGCAAGGAACAAACGGATTCCCCATTCGAAAAATCAGCTGCAATACCGCTTATCTTCCCATTGGGAAAGGTCGCTTTTAATTGTACCATGGCCTTGGCAACAGATGCCTCGGTGCGCCCATTGATGACTATCTCGGCCCCTTCCTTTAAAAAAGTTTGAGCAACGCCAAAGCCGATCCCGGCCGTGGAACCACTGATAAAGACCGATTTTCCCTTCAGTTCCAGATCCATAACTTACCATTTTTTCAATCCCAACAATTTTTCTCCCAATGCCGATAATCTGGCCCTTTCATAGTGGGTCTGCTCCCAATTTCTAGGGTCGCCGGCGAAGGCATAACCTTCTGGAGCAATGCGGTTTTTCCAAGAATTGATTCGCCATTCTTTGAGGGCTTTATTCTCTTCCTGCGCTGGCATCATCGATATATATTGTGCAATCCGGACCTTGTCACCCGAATTATTGACACGAATACCATGCGGTTCCAAACTGTTGAAGATCAGTAGATCTCCTGCTTCCAAAGGCACTTTTACCAGCTTGTCTTCCAAGCCGTTCATGTCTGGTTTAAAATGGTCTCGATCTTCGGGTTGCGTTAATTTCCAGCTATCATAGTTTCGGTACAACCAGGGAATACATTGAAAGCCTCCCATGTTCTGATCGGTTTGGTCTGCGAGTGCCAGCACTCCTTGAACATTTTGTGGTTTGGTCTCCGGGTCATAATCCCAATGGATAAAACCCTTGTACTCGTGCCCTGGTCGTATCGGGAAATTTAAATTGGCACGGTCGATGGTGACCCATAATTCTTCCAAGCCCCAGATATCTACAAAGGCATCATACACCCGTTGGGTCTGGCGATTGTTCCAAAGGTATTGATTGTTATATACTTCGACCATACCGGTTCCTGCTAATTCTTTCATTTGCAGTTCCACTGCAGAAGGGGTATACCAGGTTTCGGAATCGTTGGGGTCTTTTTCTACGAATTCCCAAAGAAAATCGGCGGTTTCCAAGGCCTGTTCGCACGAGACAGCCTGTCTGATTACCACATAGCCATTGTGTTTCCAAAACGCCCAATCTTCCATGTTGAGTACCCGTAACGTATCGGCAGTGGCGGATTGCCGAAGTTTTGCGGTGCTACTTTTGGCGGTAGAGGGGTTTCCGGGAATATCGGTATGTTGATTACCAGGAATAAGGGTCGTTAATTTTGCATCATTATTGGGTTCCATATCACATACTTTTTATGAACAATACTGCAAAGTAAGGGCAGAAAACCGGCCAATACTTTACCGTTTTTGATAAATTATAATACAATATTGATAATTTATTGTTTTATTTAGGCTTTAATATTCAATATTGTATTAAATGAAGGTTCAACTCGAAACGATTACCAGTCAAGTCAATCGTTCTTTTAGCATGATGTTCAATCCGCGGCTGAGTGATCTGTTCTTCTGGCATTCCCATCCCGAATACGAGTTGGTGTATATTGAAGGGGCGACCGGTACACGGCATGTAGGGGACCATATTTCAACTTATGCCGGAAGCGATTTGGTGTTGATCGGCTCGGATATTCCCCATTTGAATTTTGATTATGGGGTACAAACGGAATACAGAAAGGTGGTGGTGCATCTTAAAAAAGACTTTGTGGAGCATCATTTTGACCATGCGCCCGAATTGACCGCAATAAAGGTATTATTCGATGCATCAAAAAAAGGGGTTGCATTTTCGGGGGAACAGACCGCGGTCATCGGGGAAAAATTATTTGGTCTGGAGCATCTAAACCCATTTCAACAATATGTGCAACTGACTGAAATTTTACACTTACTCTCAGGAATAACGTCCGTTGCAACCTTGCATGAAAAGCCATATCTCAACAAATTCAGTACGAAAGAACAAGAACGTATGCGATTGATCCATGCATTTATTGATACCAACTATCATCGAAAAATAGACTTGGATGAAATAGCGGGCATCTGCTTTCTGACCAAAGAGGCTTTTTGCCGTTATTTTAAAAAGATGACCACCTACACCTTTATCGAGTTCTTAAACCGCTACCGCATCAGCCATTCCAAGCGTTATTTGATGGCGGGCCGTAGTGTAAGCGAAGCTTGTTACCAATCAGGTTTTCAGAGTTTGTGTTACTACAATCGAATCTTTAAAAAGATTACCAACGAGAATCCGAGTACGTTTAGAGGAAGGCATTTATAATGCCCTAAGGGGGTACAAGGTTTGTAGCAATAGCGATTACTGTATCATCGCGTTTACTGCAAGAAAATTGCAGGGAAGATTGTTATTTTTGCAGCCATAAATCGGCGAACTATCCTAACTTACTTTTAAGTTTAGCATTTATTTCCTTGTTTACACCAATTAATACAACCAATGAAAAAA
>CALLVX010000007.1 GCA_938010765.1 uncultured Flavobacteriaceae bacterium
TAAGCGCAAGCCGGTTAAAATTTTATCGTACTTTATTTTTACCCTGGCACTTACCGTTCTTTTCTATGCAGGAATGAATATGGGTTTGGAGTTCATATCTACCAATACAGGGATCATTCTTTCAAATTTATTTATTATCGGCTACCAGTCGGTCAACTTTCATCATTACATCGTTGATAGTGTAATTTGGAAGGCCAGGAATAAGAAAAATCAGAAAGCGATGAAGATTGGGTAATTACAACACGACATATTGAACCAATAGTTGGCTACGTTCTTTGAGTACCCCAAAGTCAATTCTTTTTTTCTTTCTGAAGAATTGAATAGGGTGTATTGCTGGTTACTGAAAACCTGATGTCAACGCAAATAGGGAAGTGGCTTTTTTGGGAATTTTTATCATGTGCTTTTCTTTTATTTTCTCCTTTTCTTTAGCGCCAGTTTCAAAGCGATATTACGGTTACTTTAGCGATTTGTATTCAAATTCATTAGTATTTATTAGAATATTAGCTTCTTAAGGTAATCGGTTTATTTAGTATATTAGTAGATAAACAAAAGCCATATGTTCTGCATTATCTATAGATCGACTGCAAATCATACTATTGGGCAGTCAGAAATTGGAGCTTTATTGGAACAGGCAAAAGCGTACAACCGCGCGAACGACATCACCGGTTGTTTGTTATATTATAAGCATGAATTTGTTCAGTACCTAGAAGGGGATGAATTGTTGGTTACACAGCTATTTGAAAAAATCAAAAAAGATTGGAGGCATGCTAAAATCGAATTACTTTCTATTGGACATACCTATTCCAGGGAATTCGAAAATTGGAGCATGGCCTACGAGAGTTTTATCGGCCCCAACCAGCGTTTGGAATACCTTAAATTGTTGGTAAGTTCTTACTTTGAGGATAAGGGTTTATATGAATATCTAAATCCTAAGTCAAAGAAGTTTTGGGTGGTCGTTAAGACCTTGTTGGCTACGCAGGCAGTGGAAAAATTCAAATAGGCAATTTCTTAGAAGAGGGCAATAGGTTGCTTTTTTGGATTAGGTGTCTCGGCGAGTGACTGCCCCGTATGTGAAAAAAGGAATAGAACAACAAGTATTCTTTTTACGCTATGCATTCAACGAATTCAAACTTAATTTTTGGGAAAGCGATCGTTAAGACTCCATTCGATAGTTCACCAAAATTTAATCTTTCCACTCTTTTGACATACTTTTATGATTTGTGGAACTAGTTAACAGGTAAAAATCAAAAAAAATTAGTGGTTCGGTATTTTCAAGACAGGCAATGGTGCTCGCACCAACTCCGATAGCTATCGGGACCCTGATTAGCAGTCGGTTTCTCCGGTAGATCATATTTTTATTTTTTAACGCTATTTAGTCGCTCCTTGGGAATTGACGAATATCGGTGGTGGTCTGAGTTTCAATGTCCTTTCAATTCGTTATAACAAAGAATTGAAAGTTCTCCCAAATTATTGGCCGTATGTAATTTGTTCCTAGAAATGTTTAGTTCCAATCTTTGCTATTGTTATTTGAATTAGTTCGGCTCTTTCAATAGAATCTAATCCAATAGCGACAATATTGAATTGCGACTGATTTTATCGATATGCAAATCAGCTATAATTCCCTTTAGGTTCCCCATTATTATTTCAAAAATTTCTTCTTCTGTTTTCACTCTTAGAAAGTAGTTATTTATTTTATTATACCTAATAATTTTAGCAGTATAAATTGTGAAATCAACAATTTTTTTTATATTAATTTATGTAATCATTAATTCTAAAAAGAATAAAAAATTTCTTACTTTAAATGTGGATTTTATTCAAGGTGATATCCTTTTTTTTTTTACATTTGACACAATATAGTTCGTAACCCGTATCCGTTTTTTATAACCGGACGAAAATTAATCGGGAGCTATCATAAAATTATACATTCCTCCTATAGGTTAATAGCGATACTGCTAATTGACCAAGCGTAGCTATTCAAGCCACATCCCCCTTTATTTTGTTTTAAGCTAAGGTTCATCTAGAATAGGTACGAACGCGTGCCCAAAAACTTCAAAATTATTATGTTTATTACTCAAAAACAACGTTTCCAAAAAGAATCAAAACCTTTAAACAAATGCAACTGGTATGTCCTATACACGGCGCCAAGAGCAGAACAAGTAGCAGTAAAAGAGTTGCAGTATTATGGATACGACGCTTTTCTACCCATGGTTAAAACCTTGCGAGTATGGAAAAACCGTCAAAGAAAAATGGTGAACAATGTACTTTTTCCCAGTTATGTTTTTGTGCGTACCGAAGAAAAATATTTGGCCGAAATATGCCGGATAAATAAAATTGTATCCTTTGTGCAATGTGGCGGAACAGCGAGTAAAGTAGATGTGAAAAGTATAGAGGGTATTAAGAAGATGTTAGGCTCGAATGGTGAAATATCAGTGGCCCAAGATTTTAAGGAAGGAGAGCTGATTCGTGTAATCCAAGGGCCACTTATGGGATATGAAGGTATTTTGGTGCAACAAAAGTCAAAAACGAAATTTGGGATTCATCTTAAGGAAATCAACCATACTATATTAATAGAAATACGGGCCGATATGATTGAAAAAGTACATGACAGACAGCTGGGCTAGTACCAATACCCCTAACAATAAGTTTCTTATCATTTTTAAGATTCAGCGGGTCGGCCTTCAAGCCTACTTCTTTAGGGGATCTTGGCTTACATTCGGCATGTACGGGCAAAAATGCGTATCAACATTCGTTATAACTAGATTATTTTCAAATGGATCAGATAGAAAAATTAATAGAATCCACTAAATTGTATTTAAGTTCCCTAATCTCTGAAGTTTCGGAATTGAACATTACCGATACGGATTTATCAACTCCTTTTCAAGAATTAGGAATCGATTCGTTTAGTGTATTGCAAGTCATAAAAAAATTGGAAGATGATTTTGGAACATTGCCAAAGACCCTGCTGTTTGAAAATTTTAACATAAACGATCTTAGTACTTACTTTGTAAACAAACACGAAGAAGTAATCAGTGCTAAGTTTTCAAACCTACAACATTTTGTTGCCGCTCCAATACCATTTAAAGATCAGTTGGGTGATACTCTTGAAGTAAAACGAGAAAAGCTAAAAAATACTACCAAAGAACAGAAAGGGGAAATCGAGGCTAAAAGACCTGTTAAAAGGTCAATGAGGACACCAATAATAGTTTTAGAAATAGAAGCCGTAGTACATCCGGAATTAAAGGATTGGTATGCTACCATGTTTACCAAATATAAGAATGAGGGGTCTGCCTCAAGGGGTACAAGAAATATTGCACCCTACTTGTTTATTGGTAGTGAAAAGAAGGGGTATCTTAATTATAACAAGAACAACAACATCATATTGGTCTATGCATATACGGGGCCAAGGGACTATTTTACGGTAATTGCCCAAGAAATTGCTCAATACTGTATCGATAATGGTTTGGAAATTACCATACTCTCCGATTATGCCATTGAATCTGTTGGTGCCGATTCGTATTATTCTACTCCCTTTGGAATAATTTCAAGAATTGATAATCTAAAGGATTTTACGCTTCAAGGCAAGGCAATGCGCCGTTTGAGATATCAAGTTTCAAAGTTCGAGAAATCAGGTAATTGCAAGACCGTTGAATACATTAATGGGACAAACAAAGAAACTGATAAAACTATTACGATATTAATTGACGAGTGGTGCGCTCCTAGGACCATGGTCAATCCACTCATTCATTTGGTGCGAGAAGAAATAAAGGTCGGTAAATTGAGTGCCGAGCATCGCCTTTTCCTAACCTATTTAGACAATGTATTACAAAACGCGATTCTGATCTCATCGTTGTCTTCGGAAATGAACGGATACCTGATGGATTTGGAATTTTACCCCAAAGATATGCCGTTGGGGGGATTGGAATATGGTATCATTAAAATTATTGAAACACTGGCCGCTGAAGGGTGCGATATGCTTAGTTTAGGGGGTACCTATGGCTGTAAATTAGAGGAATCGAACAATGCCGATCCCGACATGGATAAGACATTGGAGTTTTTGCGAGAGAAGAAACTATTCAATGATGAAGGTAATTTGCAGTTTAAAAATAAGTTTCGCCCTGAACACCAAACTATTTTTATTTGTAGACCAAAATCTATCGGTAATGCTGACAATGTAACCGATGTGATCATGATGATTGCAGATCCTTCCAAAACCAATGTCACGGAAGAAAATACATACACAAAACTATCGCTTGAAATCAAAGTAGAAGAAAAAAACACTGCGGTACCTGTTAAAATTGACGTTCGGTCGGAAATTGGAGGTGAAAAGAACAATTTGACCAATGCGGATGAAGGAGTCATGATCGAAGGGGAACAACGATCCCTTTTATTGGCCAACTTCAATTTCAATCCGCTTACCATTCCAGATAGCGAGCTAGCTTATAATCTAAAAACCGACTCTTGGGCACAGCTTGATTCGCCAGCAATAGATAAGCAATTGAATTTCTTACATTCACAACTTTATCAACCCGTACATATTGAAGAAAGTTTACAAAAGCTATTTCCATTCTTACATCTTGCCTTTACTTCCTCTGGCCGTAATGCAGAAAAAGCATTTTTTAAATCATGGACAAAAAAAGGAAAAGTAATTCAAAACTTACTTTTTCCCACCGCAATTTTTAGTCAAATTGAAAACGGCTTTTTGCCATTGGAATTGCCCCATGACACAGTGTTTGATTTGAAATCGGAAGAGATATTCAAAGGAAATTTAAAGTGGGACACATTTGAAGAACAACTTATAAAAGAGGCAAATTCAATTTCGTTGGTGGCAATAGAATTGTCTGACAATGCAGCAGGAGGTGCCCCTGTATCTTTGGGCCATTTAAAGAAGGTTAAAAAATTGCTTATCAAGTATTCCGTTCCATTGGTCATAGATGGTACCAGAGTACTTGAAAATGCCAAATTCATCATTGAACATGAAAAAGGATACGAAAGGAAAAGTCTATGGAAGGTTGCCAAGGAAATATTCTCGGTTGCAGACGCCGTATGGGTAAGTTTGGCCAAGGATTTTTGTGTGAACAAAGGCGGAATAGTCGCCACAAATAACGAAGCACTTTTTAAGAAACTTCAAGAAGTCGTTCAAGATGAAGGTATTGGTCTTGATATCATTGATAAAAAACTCATTGCGCATTCGTTTGCCCATCAAAACATCATTGAAAATCTGATTGTAGAAAGAATAAAAAATGTGCGGTCGATTAATGAGAAGTTGGCCAAGCATGGAATCCCAATTGTAAAACTAGCAGGGTCGCATTGCATCTTAATCGATGTAAAACAGCTTTCTCAATTTACACCATTCGAAAACCCCGTGGCTTCTTTCCTTGCCTGGATGTTTTTGAATACCGGAATACTGGGAGGCGCCCATAGCGCAGGGATGCAGAAAAACACGCACATAAATAATTTGGTGCGTTTATCAATCCCGATAGGATTGGAAAGAAATAAGGTAAATGAAATAAGTACCAAATTAATCGATTTGTTCGATAAGATGGAGAATATTCCTGAATTGGTCATCGCTGGGAACACTTCAGAAACATCTTTAATGCCAGTTGCCAAGTTTAAA
Source organism: uncultured Flavobacteriaceae bacterium (assembly GCA_938010765.1). Lineage (GTDB taxonomy): Bacteria > Bacteroidota > Bacteroidia > Flavobacteriales > Flavobacteriaceae > Pelagihabitans. The sequence goes on from CALLVX010000007.1 coordinate 5,615, forward strand.
TTAAAGGGTTACCATAATGTTGCAACTAATTTAATTCCAATACCGACTGGAAGTTCTGTTGCCCAAGAGCCAATGCATTCTGCTGAAAATAAGGACTACCTTACCGTCCCTGAGGTGGAAAAAGAGTCCAGTACGATTGGCAATGCTTCGGACACTAACAAAGAAGCATCCAAAGATATTGCAATCGTCGGGATGTCGGGGAGGTATCCGAAAGCGAAAAACTTGGATGAACTTTGGAACAATCTTTTGGAAGGTAAAGACTGTATCGAAACAATTCCTGAGGAGCGTTTGCAACAACGAAGCGCCAATCAGTTCTCAAAAAAATATCGCGGGGGTTTTCTGACGGACGTGGACAAGTTCGACTCCATGTTCTTTAACATTCCACCCGCTGTTGCCGAAATGTTTGATCCCCAAGAAAGACTGTTACTCGAAACGGCATGGGAATCGATAGAAGATGCCGGATATTACCCAGAAATCTTGACTCCCGATGGAGCTCCAAAAAACATCGGGGTTTTTGTAGGAGCGGTCTGGACCATGTACCAGATGATCGGGGCTGAAGAAAAGATGATTGGCCATGATACGAACCCAAATTCATTTCTGTGGAGTGTCGCCAATAGAATTTCATATTCCCTTAACCTATCGGGTCCCAGCCTCTCTGTAGATACAGCTTGTTCTTCGAGTATGACTGCTTTGTACTTAGCTTGTGAGGCTATCTACAACGGGGAATGTTCAGGCGCTATTGTAGGGGGGGTCAATTTGGACTTACACCAAAGTAAATTTGACATTAACTCTTTTGGAGGAGCCTTATCACCAGATGGAGTCTGTCGTTCTTTTGGAAAAGGAGCAAATGGTTACGTAGCAGGAGAAGGGGTAGGGACTATTTTTATAAAATCACTAGAACAGGCAGAAAAAGATGGCGACCATATCTATGGGGTCATTAAAAGTGTGTCGGTGAATCACGGAGGCCGAACAAGTGGTTATATGGTGCCAGACCCAAAGGCGCAAGCCAATTTGGTGCAGTCTGCATTGAAAAAAGCAGGTATCGATGCAAGAAGTTTGGGATATATAGAGGCGCACGGAACAGGTACAGAACTGGGAGATCCTATTGAAATTGCCGGATTAACGACCGCTTTTGAGAAATATGCTGTTAAGAAACAAAGCTGTGCAATAGGCTCTGTAAAAACAAATATTGGGCATTTGGAGGCGGCCGCAGCAGTAGTAGGTATTCAGAAGGTACTGCTACAAATGAAACATAAAACACTGGTGCCCTCCTTGCATTCTTCGGAATTAAATGAGTTTATAGATTTTGAAAATTCTCCTTTTTATGTAGAGCAAAAGGTGGAAGGTTGGAAACCCAAAACGGTGGACGGCGTACAGTTTCCGCTTCGCGCAGGAATCAGTTCTTTTGGTGCCGGGGGAGCAAACGCCCATGTAATCATTGAATCGTACGAGCGGAAAACGAAGGAGCATCCCAAAGAAGGCCAGCCCAATTACCAGATATTTCCATTGTCCGCGGTAAAAGAGCACATCCTTCACGAATCTGCCATACGATTGCGTTCTTTTGTAGAAAAGGATATATCATTGGATGTATCAAAACAGCTGAGCATAGATGATATTGGTCATACCCTTAGGATAGGGCGAAAATCGTTTGAACATAGGTTGGTAATACTTGCGGCTACCAAACAAGAGCTAGTAACGAAACTTTCCCTGTTTATTGAAGGAAAAAAGGATAATGGAATTCTAAAGGGAGCCGTTCAGAATGCAGGAAGTTTTACCCGACTATTAAATAGCAGTGAAAGGAAGGCGTTTATTAAACTAGTATCCGAAAGTGGAGATCTTCAAAAACTCGGTCAGTTATGGATCGAAGGTATTACAAATGATTGGCAGGGTCTAAGTTCCTCAGTAAGGAATAAGCGGGTTCCCTTGCCCACCTACCCCTTTGCAGATAAGCGCCATTGGGTGGAACGAAAAGAAAATGTAGTAGGTGCTTCTTCAATTCAGTATCCATTGCTAGATACCAACGAGTCGACTTTTGAGCGTCAAATTTTCAAAAAAACGTTTCGCGATAACGAGTTCTTTATCTATGATCATCTAGTGTCTGATATTCCTACCTTGCCCGGTGTGGCCTACCTTGATTTTGCTAGAAAAGCAGGTGAATTGGCGGCAGGCAGAAAGGTGAAATCTATCAAGAACATTATATGGTTAAATCCGATATCGGTGGTTGATTCCGTGCCAGTCGATATTTGGATCGAGTTGATCCCTCAGGGAGAACAAGTAAAGTTCGAAGTTTACGGTAAAAATGGGGATGGGGTCAAGCAACTTCATTCCCAAGGTAGACTCGCATATTTCTCAGAAGAATCCCAACAATTTGAACCCGAATATATCGATGTTAAGAGTATTCAAGAACGTTGTGTAAAAGTTTTAGATGGTAAAGATGCCTATCCTTTGTTCAAAACCTTGGGCTTAGGGTTGGGCCCAAGTTTTCAAGTGCTTCAAGAAGTATATAAAAATGAGGATGAAATGTTGGGGATTATGAAAATTCCGGATGTTTGTCTAAATGATTTTGAAGATTTCTTGCTGCACCCTTCAATTGTTGATGGGGCAGGGCAAACCGCCATGGCGGCCCACTTGTCCGATAGCGAAAAATCTGGAGAAATGTTCGTTCCATACTCATTTGGTGAAGTAGAAATACATAACCCCTTAACACCGACTTGCTACAGCTACATTCAAAAAGCAAACGAGCCCAACTCAAAGCTGTCCAAGGCAAACTTGATTATTCTAGACGAAACCGGAAAGGTGCTGGTGAAAATAAATGAATCCGTTGGGATACCGCTTACAGATATCCACGAGAAGTCTGATGAAGACACAATGAGGGCACTTCAAACCTCGGAAAAAGAGGAAGATGAGTTTTCTAAATTATATTACACACATGTATGGGAACCTTCGTCTATACTGATAAAAGAAAGCAGCGAAGCCAGTGTAGAACATATTTTAATTTTCGATACGGATGAAGCCTTCTACAATTCTTACAAGGAAAGACCAGAGACGAAAGGCAACAAAGTTGTATTGGTGCAACCGGGTCAAAGCTATGAAGAAAGCTCAAAACGGAATACTTATAAGGTACAACCCACTAGTATTAATGACCTAGTCAGACTTTTGGAATCTTTAGAAAAGAAGGAAATCAGGTTTAGTAAAATCTGCTATGCTTGGTCCAAGACACCGTTTCAACATGAAGTAACCTTTTTAAAAGAATCACTTGAAAAAGGAGTTTATTCATTTTTGTGCTTATGCCAATCATTGATCGGTAGTAAGGCAGACCATATGTTTCAATTAGTATATCTATACTATGGTTCAGAAGATGATTATCAGCCTCATAATGAAGCAGTAAGCGGTTTTGCAAAAAGTTTGCATTTAGAAAACTCCGATGTTATTTGTAAAACTGTTGAAATTCAGAGTAAGAAGATAGCGATCGCAAATGTTGTAAATGTAGTTGATTTTGAATTCCGAAAAGAAACCAACGACGAGTTAGCTGTTCGTTATACCGCAGATGAACGATTCGTACGAAAACTGAAAAACATACATCCCTGGGCCAATGAAAAATTGTCGATATCGTCCCAGTTTGCACTTAAAGAAAGAGGAGTGTACTTAATTACCGGAGGTACCGGAGGATTGGGATTCATCTTTGCTGAATTTTTGGCAAAACAGTGCAAGGCAAAACTGATTCTTACGGGCCGGTCCGAGCTCTCCGAAGGGAAATTGGCCAAGATTAAAGAAATTGAGGCGTTGGGCTCAGAGGTTTTTTATGAACCTACCGATGTCTCCAATCCCGAGGAGATTTACAATTTACTAGCCAAAAGCAAGGCTAAATTTGGTGCTATCAACGGACTTGTTCATGCTGCCGGTGTATTGCGAGATTCTAATATTAGGAACAAGACCATAGCCGAGATGCGTGCAGTTTTTGCGCCAAAGGTTTTCGGAACATTTTATCTCGACGAAGCAACTAAAAATGAAAACCTTGATTTTTTCGTGACCTTTTCTTCAATGGCCGCGGTGGGAGGAAACATGGGGCAAAGTGATTATTCGTATGCAAACCACTTTATGGACACGTTCGCAAGGAGGCGTGCAAATCTTCAAAAAACCGGAGGAAGATCAGGGAAATCTTTAAGCCTGAATTGGTCAATCTGGGCCGATGGCGGAATGAAGCTCGATGCCCAAATGGAGCTGTTTTTCAAAAATAAGTTGGGAATACGACCACTTAGTCTTGATACGGGAATTGGAGCGTTCTGCAATGGATTGCTCTCAGACGAAACCCAAATAGTAGTGGCGGAAGGGATGCAGGAAAGAATGGAAATTGCATGGGGTATTAGAAAGGAAGAGGTGGCTTCAGAAGTCGAAGAACCAAAAACGTTGGCGCCCATATCACCTTTGCCAACTGCAGATGCCAATGACGAAGCTATCGCAGCGGTGCAACAAGGGCTGATCCAGATTGCGATGGATTTTTTAAAATTGGAAGAAGACGATGTATCCATAGATAAAATATTGCTTGATATCGGTTTCGATTCTATCGGCTTGGCGTCGTATGCAAATGCCCTCAATGACAAATACCGTCTAGAAACTATTACGCCGGTATTATTTTTTGAGTATCCATCTATACGAGAAATTGCCAAATATCTTACAGCTGAACATCATGCTGAGGTGATGGAAGCACATAGTATGTCTTCTGCTGCTGGCAGGGATTCCGAACAAATGACAAAACCAAAGACGCAAGTGGTAGTTAAAGAGGAAGTTGCTTCAGGGTTTTCAGGAATAAACAAGGGGTGGAATGCCAAGGCTTTTGACCAAAAAGAAATGGGTATTTCTTCAAAATCGGGTATTTCTGCCGACTCACGTTTTGTAGATTGTCCGATTGCCATCGTAGGCGTTGGAGGTGTTATGCCCAAATCGCGCAATATGGAGGAATATTGGGAAAATTTGAAGAATGGAGAAAATATGATTTCCGTAATTCCAAGAGACAGATGGATATGGGAAGATTTTGATGGAGATCCAATAACCGAAAAAAATAAGACGAACTCCAAATACGGAGGCTTTATTGAAGATGCGGATAAGTTTGACCCACTATTTTTTGGTATTTCCCCACGAGAGGCAGAAATGATGGACCCGCAACAACGCGTATTTCTTGAAACCGTATGGAGTACTATCGAAGATTCTGGGTATAAAGTTTCAGATCTTTCGGGGACAAAGACAGGACTTTTTGTGGGAGTAGCGGTTCATGACTATAGTGATTTGATGAATACTCTAAACATTGAGTTGGATGGCTATACCGCTTCTGGTAATTCTCACTGCATGTTGGCCAACCGTATTTCGTTTTTATTAAACCTGCGTGGGCCAAGTGCGCCCATTGATACGGCCTGTTCAAGTTCTTTGATCGCAATTCACCGTGCCATAGAATCTATTCACACCGGAAGTAGTGATATGGCCATCGTAGGAGGGGTACAATTAATGATGACCCCTGCGGCCCATATTTCGTTTGGCATGGCGGGAATGTTGAGTAGCGATGGCAAATGCAAGACGTTTGATAAAGATGCCAACGGCTATGTTAGAGGTGAAGGTTCGGGTGCGGTTTTTCTAAAACCTTTGGCAAAAGCGGAAGCGGATAATGATCAAATATATGCTGTGATAAAGTCTACGGCCGAAAATCATGGAGGCAGGGCTACGATGTTAACGGCGCCCAATCCGCATGCGCAATCCGAATTGTTGGTGGAAGCTTATGAAAAAGCACAGATTGACCCCACCACGGTCGGGTACGTGGAATGTCACGGTACAGGAACCAGTTTGGGAGACCCAATAGAAATAAGGGCTTTGATCAAATCTTTCAAGGAGCTATATCAAAAATTCGATCAACCTGCGCCAAAAACACCCCATATAGGTTTAAGTTCAGTAAAAACCAACATTGGTCACCTGGAAACGGCCGCGGGGATTTCTAGCTTTTTGAAAGTGGTGCTTGCCATAAAACATAAACAAATACCCGCCTCACTTCATTTTGAGAACTTAAACCCACATATTGATCTGTCCGGGAGCCCTTTCCATATTATTGATAAAACAACGGCTTGGAGGGCGATTAAAGGAAAAGACGGAAAAGAAGTTCCACTAAGGGCAGGTGTTAGCTCCTTTGGTTTTGGCGGAGCCAACGCACATGTGGTACTAGAAGAGTATAGAGCACCGCTTAAACAAACCTCCGTCGCATTCGAAGGGCCTTATTCATTTGTTCTTTCGGCAAAAAATAAAGAAAGACTTCCCGTATATGCACAATCTATTTTAAACCATATTGAGAAAAAGGAGGTGGAATTGTTTAGTTTGATCTATACCTTACAGGTAGGAAGGGATGCAATGGCCGAAAGACTTGCATTTACCGTGAACTCGCTCTCCGAATTAAAACAAAAACTAAAGGATTATTGTACCGGGAGCGCCTCGAACGAATCTGTATTTGTAGGCAAGGTAAGTCGTAAGTTAGACGACGCTTTGAAGGCAATTTCAATTGATGATTTGATTGCGAACCATCAGTTTTCGGAAATTCTTAAGGTTTGGGTACAAGGGGTAGATGTAGACTGGAACCGATTTTATGGAGAAGTCAAACCTAAAAGAATAAACATACCGACCTATCCCTTTTCGAAGGAACGTTATTGGTTTGAATTTGATTCCAATAATGCAAGAGTGAAAGAACAGGCCGTCCTTCATCCTCTTTTACATAAGAACACCTCGGTACTGACACAACAAAGTTATAGCTCCTCGTTCAGTGAAAATGACTTCTTTCTCATTGACTATCAAAAAGCGAAGGAAAAGACCCTGTCTGTCGGGGGCTATCTAGAAATGGCATATGAAGCGGTACTGCATGCCACTTCTACCGGTTCCAAATTTGTTCCCATGGAATTTTCCAATGTTCAATGGAGTACCCCATTTTCACTTTCAGACAGTAAGACGATATCTATAGCACTGTTCGAAGAAGATGGCGATAGAGTGGCCTTTAAAGGGTTTGGTATACAAGACGATGGAGAGCAAATCCATTATGAGGGAACGGTGAAACTTATGACCATCGGTAAACCGCAAAAAATAAGTCTAGAATTACTTAATAAACAGATGAACTTTGGAGAGATACCTCAAAATGGAACATTTGGTTCTTTCGAGCAAATGGCATCGAGAAATTCCACCAAGCCGGAAGTTACCTCCTTTGCTATGGGACACAATCAAACGCTAACGCATGTAGTACTGACCGGCAATTTGGAAAATGACGCCACCACCTTTGTTTTGAACCCGACGATTGTTGAATGTTGCCTCGCAACGGCGGGTCTATTGATAGATACTGACAAATACAGTGATCATCCTCCATTCCCGACCAAGCTTGAACAATTAAAAGTGGTATCGCCATGTGTAGCGGAAATGTTTGTTTGGACCCGTCATTCAAGGGGTAAAGAAGTGAGTGATCATAAGGCGGTATTGGATGTGGATATTTTTGATAAACAAGGAAATATCTGTGTTTCTTTAAAATCCTTGACATTTATTAATGATAGTTCCGATCTGAATGCTCCTATGGAATCTGGCGACTTATCCGGTTATTTGGCGTCTGTATACGATTTGTTGCCTAACGGAGGGGCTGAAAATTTGCTGGAAAATATCGACAATGAGTTTGAAAAATTGTTGGATGGTGATTTTAGTTGATCAAAATGATTGGCCAATTCATGGTTCAATCCAATCTATTTTTGAATTAGTACCTAACAAATGGTTATCTCACTTTTTCCCAATTTTTGATCTTGGATAGTTCACCACTTATGTCACATAAAAATAGGTTTTATAAAAGTAGGGGCATCAATGGTGATTTTAGCCCAAAGCTCACACCACTTTCATAGATAATTTTAGATACAATTTTAATGCTTACACTGCGCACACTTGTTCTATTTTTCTTATTACTATTTTGTTCGTCGATCCACGGCCAAACAACAGATGAAACTAAAAAAACGGGCGATTCGATCAAAGGCATTGAATTGGGTATGTTAGATGGATTAATGGATCAAAAAGACCCTTTCCCAGGATTTGTAGATGAAGAAATCGGAAATGACACCACAAGTACGAATGGGTCTTTTTGGGATGAATATATATTCGACCCTGCGGCGTTGGGTGTCAGTTATGAATTGACTTATAAATTTACCAAACCAGATGAGACCATAAAAAACAGAATGGCTTTTCGTTTGGAATATTCCAAATTTCTGTTTAATAGTTTTTATCTGCATCTAGATGCAAAGTCTTTCACTTTCCTTAAAAACGATAGTAGAAGTAGACCAATAACCTATTATTCCAATGATGAGCCCAAAGAAAAGGGGTTTGCCTTTGGTTCTATTACACGAAACGCGTTCCTACAATATAGTTTTGGGAAGGCCAGCGTTAAAATGGGCATTCAGACATTGGCTTGGGGAGAGTCTGACTTTGCTGCCGTTACCGATGAGATAAATCCATTCGATTTTCGAGATCCATTAAACTTGAATATTGATGAACTGCGCTTAGGGCAGTTGATGGTTGCGTTAAGCCTGTATACATCCTTTGGTGACTGGAATGTTTTTTTTGTGCCCGATCCGAGATTTAATGAATTACCCAAAGAAGGTACAAGGTTCTATGTAGATCCTTTTGAGGGAAGAGATGTTACATTTCAAGATGATGATAACGGAAACCTTTTCGAATATGGGGTACGATGGCAAAAGACATTCGGAAAAAGCGATGTAAGTTTAATAGCAACAAGCTTGATCGACAATACGATACAACAACAGCAAGTTAGTGAAACTTTGATTTTAGAGCGTAAAAAAAGATTTTCTACCCTAGGAACTACCTTTAATTATGCCATAGGGAACCTGCTTGTGCGAGGAGAAGCCGCCATAAAGTTTTCCAAGATGTACAACAATTCGGCTTTACAGCTTATCGAGCGAAATGGGATCGATGCGACAGTGGGTTTTGAATATGCTCCCAATAGCGATACAACTGTTGGATTAGAGTTGGTAAATAACCATATTATCGATTGGGACGAAGCTATTTTAGGAGTCCCTAGAAATAACTACACCGTCTTTTTTTTGGCAACAAAACAGCTTCTGAAAAACAACTTGTCTTTAAGCTATATATCTATGTTTAATGGGCCTTACACCACTTTTTTCAACCTGCTTTCCGGTTCATATAAACTAAATGATAACATTACTTTGTCACTAGATACGATTATTCCTACGACGGAAAACGAGCGCAGTTCCTTTTATCAATTTAGGGAACAACAACATCTCGCTTTTAAGGTGCAATATTTATTTTGACAACCGCATTCGACACATCGTCTAACAAGACATATCAAGACCAAATCCACCCCCAGGCAGCAGTCTATTCCAACTCATTTTAAAACACGATATATGCAAACACTGGAGAATGAAATAGCAGAGAAGATCTTATCGAAAAAAATCGAAAAAAAGGAGGCGATCAAACTTTTTGATGGTTTGTCGGAGACCGATAAGTTACAATTGATCACAAAGATCAAGTCCAAGTTATTGGATGCTACGTCCCTTACTAAAAGCAGTCGTATTTCGGCCTCTAGGCTAAAGCCAATAGACCAAAGAGATCTAGAGGACCGTCATAGGGCATATATCAAAGAGCTCGCCAAGGAGTATCAGAAGTTCGTACCCAAATCAAGAGAGAACATTCCCAAGAATCACTTCCATTTTGTGGATCAAAGAAGAAATTTTCATTTGATCAAGGAAATAAAGAAAATGCACTTTCAGATCACTTATGAGAAGGCCGAAGGAGCCTATGTCCATGATATTGATGGTAATAAATACATTGATATTTCCGGAGACATGGGAGTCAATATTTTTGGACACAAACCTCCTTTTCTCGTAAAGGCGTTGAAGGAAGCGATCGACCGGGGCATCCCATTAGCGGGGTATTCCGAAACCATCAACGAAACATCTAAAATCATCAGTGAGTTAACCGGCCATGATCGGGTCTTGTTTACACAGTCGGGAACCGAGGCGGTGGTCGTTGCTACTAGAATTGCACGAGCCGCAACGAACAAGAAAAAAATCGTCTTGTTCGATGGGGCGTACCATGGGCTGTCGGACAATGTCATGGCCATGAGGGATATGCAGGGAAATAGTCTTGCCGCTGGTCCCGGAATGCTGCAGGAATTCGCCGATCAAATCATTGTTTTGAAGTATGGGGATAAAGAATCGCTCGATTTTGTTGAAAACCATTCGGACGAAATCGCCGGTGTTTTGGTAGAACCCGTGCAATCAAGGCATATTTATAATAAGCCCATTGAATTCTTGAAAGAATTGAGAAACATCACGATAGAGCACAATGTTCCTTTGATTTTCGATGAGATGATCACTGGTTTTCGGGTAGGCCCTCAAGGAGCACAAGGTGTTTTTGGAGTCTTACCGGACATGGTCACCTATGGGAAAATTCCGGGTGGCGGTCTACCTACGGGCGTAGTCGTTGGTTCTTCGGAATACATGGATTTAATAGATGGTGGTACTTGGGAATTTGATGATGATTCCATGCCCAAATCCAAAAGAGTGGGGATGGGCGGAACGCATTCGCAAAACCCCTTAAAAGTTGCCGCGGCATATGCAACCATGAACGAGATAAAGAAAAGAACTGCCAACTGCCAAAGTTGTAGTGTTTTCTCGAATCAATGTGAAGGCCTTTATTGCAAGCTTAACAACCGTACTACCAGAATGGTCGAGGAACTGAATTCTTACTTTTTAGAGAACAACCTTCCGATAACCATAGATCATTTTGGTTCCCTGTTCCGTTTTAGGTATATCGATAGTTATTGGGGAATAACCGAAGCGCTCATGTTCATCCTATTACGAATGCACGGTATTGAGACAAATATTCAAGGAAACTGCTTTTTGACAACGGCACATACCGATACCGATATAAAAAAGGTGATTGCTGCGGTCAAAAAGAGTTTGAAAATACTCATTAAAGAAGGATTCTTCTATGAAGTGAAAATTGAAGAAATAGCGTCGGTAACAGATAAGCCTGGAGATGCGAAACCCATCGCTACCGGAACAACGGCGAGTAAGCATGTAACAAATATTGATAACTCTCAAATTCAGAAACTGAAAGAGCATCTGATAAGTGATTTAAAAAGATTTGATCAATAACTTAATAACTATAGAACGTGGCAGAATCAAATATACTTGTACAGGTAAAAAATATAGTTTCCAAAACACTGAAAATTTCTTTGGAAAAATTAGATGTTGATGCCGATTTCGACAATTTTGGTGTAGACTCTATCATAGCCATGGAATTGATGTCGAATCTTTCAAAGGAAATGGATATCTCCATTACCCCGGCACAGTTTACCGAGGTGAATTCGATTAAGGAATTGGCAGACTCAATCGAAAAATTGAAAGAGACCGAAAACAAAGATGAGATTAAGGTATCATCTATCCAAACAAGTCAAAAGCAAAAAACAGTCAAGAAAACCCTCGACATCCCGGTCCAGAGCTCCTCAAGGCAACGCCCAGGAACAAGGCCTTCTAGAAATAGTACCAGAATCGGCATACAAGAGCCATATAAAAAGGTATTGGATAAAGTACATCAAGAATTTTCCATTGATTTGCGGTATAGAAAATTTCTGTCTATCGAGGAAATCGCAGATACCTTGGTTACGGGCCATCTTAATGAATTGCTGTCGTATTACAAGATACTTGAAGAAACCATTGATGTGCACAAATTCAATCAAAACGATACGCGGTCGGCACTCGGTGCGGATGAGATTTCCGAAACCCATTTGACCGACATAGCTATTGTGGGTATGAGTTGTAATTTTCCAGATGCTCCGGATCCAGATAGTTATTGGAATAATTTAATAGCGAAAAAAAACAGTATTCGAGAAATACCTGAATCACGATGGAATTGGAAAAATTATTATTCCAAGGATACGGTTGATGGTAAAACGAATTCGAAATGGGCCGCTTTAATTGAAGACCATGACCGTTTCGATGCAAAGTTTTTCCAGATTGACGGCGAAGAAGCGGTTTTGATGGATCCTCAAGAACGCTTACTGCTGCAGGAGGTGTATAAATCATTTCAAGATGGAGGCATCAATCCGGCAGAATTAAAAGGAAGTAATACCGGTGTATTTGTTAGTTATGAATATTCGGAATACGAACATTATTTAAGAAACAACATTGACCAACTTGAACTAAGCAAAAACAAACCATTTTTCTCTTCGTCTAGCCCAACGTACTATTTGGCGAACCGACTTTCTTTTTTGTATGATTTTAACGGCCCCAGCGAATCCTTTAATGTTAATTGTGCAGGTTCGGCAGTGGCGATCAACAGGGCCTATCATTCATTGTTAAATGAGGAAAACGATATGGCCGTGGTCGGTGGTGTTTCGTTGAACCTATTTGCAGAAGACTATATTGCACTTTCTAAATACGGCATGTTATCACCCGATGGTACTTGCGCCGTATTTGATGACAAGGCGAATGGGTTTACTCGGGGAGAAGGCGTGGCCTCTGTAGTTCTGAAAAGATTGGCAGATGCTGAAAAAGACAATAATAAGATCTATGGTGTAATTAAAAGCAGCAATCAAAATAATAGGGGTAAGGCGAGATTCATGCAAGAAATAGATACAGAATCAATTACTGATGTAATTAGTCATTGTTACGAAAAAGCAGCTATTGAGCCGGCAAAAATAAACTATATAGAGGTAGATGGGTATGCCACCAAATGGGGTGACTCATTTGAGTATGAAGGAGTTAAAAAAGTGTTTGGCGAGGTAGGCGCCAAAGAAAAAAGCTGTGCGCTGGGCAGTTTAAAGGGTAATATAGGAAACCTAGAATCGGTAAATGGATTGGCCAGTCTTATAAAAATGGCACTTTCCATGCATCACAAGAAGTTTCCGGCTACCATCTCAAAAAAGGAAACGAATACCTTCATAGATATTGAAAACCCCTCTCACCCTCTTTATCTGGCAGAGTCTGTGATTCCTTTTGATACTATTCGTCAGGATAAAAACCATTTGATCAGAGCAGGAATCAATGCTTTCGCCGATACCGGGGTAAATGTTCATATTCTATTAGAAGAATACGGCGAGAAAAAAAATAGCAAAACAGCCGAAATACCATCAGAACCGCAATTGTTCTTGTTGTCGGCAAAGGATACGAATAGACTGATGGAGAGTGTTCAGGACCATATCGATTACCTCTCCAATTCCGACGATACCTCCTTTACCAATATAGTCTACACCTCTCAGTTGGGGCGCGAAGCTATGGAAGAACGATTAGCGATTATTACTTCTTCGGGACAAGATTTGGTGAGAAAATTAAGCATAGTAAAGAACAATCTGGATCAGAAAAGAAAGGGATTGGAAAAAGAAGGAATATTTATTGGATCGGTAACCGAAGCAAGTGAAAATCCACTGAACGGAATTTTCACTGATGATATGGCCCAAATGTTGGTGGCTCAAACAAAACAACAGAATCGTTGGCAGAAGTTGGCCAAATTATGGATAATCGGTTTTGATATTCCTTGGCGGTTGGTTTGGGAAAATATGCCTGTACGCCCGGTCTCTTTGCCACTCTATCCGTTCTATAAGGATAGATATTGGGCAGAAATAGTGGGTGACGGTAAACCTTCTTTAAATTTGAACGGTAAGGAACCAAAAGCAACAAAAGTATCCACGGTTTCAAAAAAGGCGACCACCATGGAAGCGCAATGGTTTTTTTACCGGTCCGAAGACAAATCATATGATGAAAGTTCTTTAAGTTCAATAGAAAAGATCGAGTTGTTCTTACAGCAGCAAATAGCACTTCTACGAAAAAAATCGATTCATGAAATTGACCCAAAAAAGAGTTTTTTAGACATAGGTTTAAATTCCATTGATATCGGAACTTTTGTTTCCAATACGATGAACCTTCTCAATATAACCTTATCTCCCGCAATCCTGTTTAATAATGCGGATATCGAGAGCCTTGCGAGATATTTAAAAGAGACCTATCCAAAAAAATTGGCTAGTCTATCGGTAACTAACGACAAGAAAAAAGCAGCGAACGAAAAAAGTAGAGCGGGCTCACGATCTTCTATCATTGAAACAGAAGACTTGTCGAGTACGGATAACGTGCTTGTACCGTTGCAAACAAAAGGAAAAAAGAGACCTATTTTTGCAGTATCCCAAGGAGGAAATGGAACCACGCTCTCCTTTCAAAATTTGGTACAGGCATTGGGTGGCAATCAGCCGTTCTATGGGCTTGAATTTGTTATTTCTGCCTATGCTATTGATCAAGACATTACGATTGAAAAGATTGCCAAAACGAATGTGGAGGCAATACGGAAGGTTCAGAAGAAAGGCCCGTACCTTTTGGTAGCGTATTCAAATGGGGGAATGATAGCGTTTGAAATGGCAAAAATTTTGATGGCTCAAGGTGAAAGAATCGAATCTTTATATTTTCTAGATTGCTTTTCGCCCCTGCAACCGACAATTGATATGGCCGATGAAATGGTGGGTGCATTCAACGCGAAATTCATAAACACAACCTCTAAAGGACCTACGGTGGATTTAACTGAATTTAAGAATATACCTGAAAAGAATCGACTTGCTTATTTATACAAGGCAATTACTAAGAATGGATTCACAATTCCAAGGAAACAATTCGAAACTACCTACAAAGTACTTATTGCAATGGAACGAGCATGTAGAGCCTATAAGCCTTCTAGGCTTGCAGGTAAATTAAATGTCCAATTATTTCGGGCCACTAAGAACTATTTGGAAGGATATGAAAAGCTTACAGCCGATTATGGCTGGAACAAACTATTGTCCAATAAATTGAAAATTACACCAGTAGAGGCAGACCATTTTTCGATTACCGATAAGGAATCGAGTGGGGTAATTGCCAAGAAGATAACCATGCCTATAAAGAAGAAGCCTATAAAAAAAGTAAAAATGGCCCCATAAGTGAGAAGTAGTATACGACTCGGAGGTTAAACTTTTTTAAATTCCAATATAAAAATGTTCTTTTTCATCGAATTTTCATAATTTTCTTACTTGGTAGCGATTAAACTTGGTAAGAAAAAATAGAAAAAAAAGTAAGGTTAAAAGAGTTAAAATGACGAGAGTAGAAAATGGAAGTATGAAAGCAATCGTATGTGCAAAATATGGACCGCCCGAAGTATTGGAAATGAGAGAGGTAGAAAAGCCAACGCCAAAAGATACGGAGGTGTTGATAAAAGTATATTCGACCACTACACATTTTGGTGATACACGGATACGAAGAGCCATTCCACTTTTGGTTGTGAGGTTGTTGTTTGGTCTATTCAAGCCCAAAAAAAACCTTGTGCTCGGTATAGAGTTGTCGGGAGTTGTAGAGGCAATTGGAAAAGATGTAAAATCGTTTAAACCCGGAGATCGTGTATTTGGCTTAACAGGCTTTGGATTGGGCGGGTATGCAGAATATTGTTGCTTGCCCGAAAAAGTAAAGGATGGAACTCAGGAAAGAAAAGGAATCGTAATAAAAATTCCAGATAGCTTATCTATTTCAGATGCGGCGGCTATACCCTCCGGCTCCCTGACGGCTTTAAAAAACCTGCAAAAGGCAAAAATAAGCGAGCATAAAAAAATACTGATAAATGGAGCCTCGGGAAGTCTTGGAACTTATGCCGTGCAATTGGCAAAGTTCTACGGTGCGGAAGTAACGGCTGTTTGTAGTGCAAAAAATTTTAAATTGGTAAAGTCTTTAGGAGCCGATAAGGTAATCGATTATACCAAAGAAGACTTTACGAAAAAAACGGATACATACGATATAGTGTATGATGCAGTAATGAAAACAGGACGTAGAAAATCCAAAAAAGTATTAAATAAAAACGGAATTTATTTAAACAATTATTGGCTTTCAAGTATTAAGGAAGCAGATTTTATTTTTATCAAAAAGTTAATCGAAGAAAACCATATATTTCCGATAATTGATAAAACCTACCCACTTAGTGAAGCCGTAGAAGCACATAGATATGTTGATACGGAGCGCAAAAGAGGAAATGTCTTATTAAAAGTAACCGATGAATACCCGGTTTAACTCTACCATGTCACATTACTAATTTGTCAAGATGATTCAAGAAATTGAGTTTTGGCTTTATGTTTGGTACCAACCCCACTTGCCTTACACATAAATTTTTGGGCTTTTTGCCCTTCTGATCATGGGTAAGGGCTATCGTTTTTTTGAGCGCATAGCCATGTAATGGATTGATAAAAGGACAAAATTTGGATGTAAATGTAACCCAAAATTTTTGCTGTTAGATAAAAGAAAAACGAAAGATGAGTCCTTTAAAAATGGTCATAGCAACCATTATATTCTTCAAAATAAAACTCGCTTGGAGTAGTAGCGAATTATAGGCGACGTTTTAGAGCTATACGGTTATTAGGCACTCTTGAACCAATCTGAAGTACAATAGAAAAATGGAATTATAAAAATGAACTAACAATTATTAAGACACTAAAACTGATTTTATGAAAAACATACTCAACCCCGTTTCTCGCTACATAAGTAGTGTTCCGGACAAAGTACTAAAGCGAAAGTATCTTTACTTAACTCTATTTATAGCAGCCACCGTTTTCCTTGCAGCTAATCTAAGCAACTTAAAAATGGATATGACCATTGAGGGGTGGATTCAAGATGATGATCCTACTAAAATCGCGTTTAATGAGTATCATACCCAATTCGGAAGTGAAGATGGCGTATATATCATTTATAAACCGAAGGACGGGGATGTATTTTCTGAAAGGTCCTTAAGTATAATTAAGAGCATTCAGAACGACTTTCTCAATTACAGGGAAAATTTAAAAGAGGGAGAAACGTCTGCATTAGATCATATTGTAAAAGTAAATACCTTAGTCAATGCTCGGGTGCTGACTGCTGAAGATGACTTCTTGTACGCAAGGCCATTAGTAGGGAATAACATACCCGCAAACCAGGAAGAACGGGAACGTCTTCGGGAAATAGCCAAATCTGAAAAACAGTTTCCGTTACAGTATTTCTCCAAAGACATGAAGTTTGGAGGGATTCATATTGAAACCGATTTTGGTGCCGTTCCTATTGACGAAGATGGGAAGGTCTTAGATGATGGGATAGAAATAGGCGATTTGGTGTTTGAAGATCTTGAGCTCGAAAAAGAGGGGTCCACGAAAATGCCCGTTCGTTTTAAACCGACAGATCAGGTAGATTATATAAAACTGAACACTGCTTTAAGGGAAATTCTTGACAAGCCCGAATATGCCGAGCATATGGAGTTTTATCCTGTTGGGAATACCCCAGCGGCAGAATACGACTTGTTGATGGTGGAAGAAATGGGTAATTTATACATGGCGGCTCTGTTGATCATGGTTGTGCTACTGTGGTATTTCTTCCGCAGATTTTCGGCGGTGACATGGTCTTTGGTAATCGTTATTTTAAGTACGGTATGGACGTTAGGAATCTCTGCGTTACTTGGACTTACCATTACGGGCTTTCTGATACTTACTATCTTACTTATCTTAACTGTAGGTATTGCCGATTCGGTACATATAATGTCCGGGTATTCTTTTTTACGTACAAAGAAGGAAGGCCATAGGTCGTCCATGCGATCCATTTATAGAAGTACGGGTACAGCTTTACTTTTAACGGCCTCTACCAATATGGTGGGTATAATAGCCCTAAATTCTACCCCTGTAGTTCCAATTCAGACATTTGCAATCATGTCGGCAATGGGAATTTTTCTCGCCTTCTTTTTTACAATTTACCTGCTCCCAATATTAATGGATATATGGAAACCATGGAGGAGCTCCGAGAGACCAAAGGCTAAATTTTTTCAAAAATTTGGAAATATATTTCCAAATTTTGCTAGAATAATGCAAAAAATACTAGAAAAAACCGTGCCTTTTGTCGAAAAACGACCTATTGCGATTCTGGGTGTGTTTATGGCCGTTATTTTAATATGTGTAATCGGTTCTTTTCAAGTAAAGGTAAATTCCAATATGCTTGATCAATATCCCGATGATTCTCCATTTAGACAGAACGTTGAAATAGCCGATGAAAATATGATGGGTGCCTATAGCATGGTCGCATTCTTGGATTTGGGGAAAGCAAATGCGTTTAAGGACCCAGCGGTATTGCAATCAATGGATAAATTACAGCGTCAATTTGAAAAAAAATACAGCAAATACGTGGTAATGACTTCTTCGATTGCAGATGTTGCAAAAGATGCCTATAAAAAGTTAAATGAAGGAAAGCAAGAAAACTATGCGATTCCCGATGATGCCAATGTGCTTTCGCAAACGCTCTTTATGTTTAACAATGCGAACCCAGAAGACAGGAAAAGGCTGGTAGACGATAATTATCAAAAAGCTAATATTAAAATAGCACTCCATAATTACGGTTCTTACGAGTACAGCAAAGTATTTGAGAATATGCAAAAAGATATTTCAGCAATGACCAATTCGCTCAAAAAAGATTATGGCAAAGCCACTGTTTCAATTACGGGTATTTTTGCATTGGCGATGCAAACGGCCGATTATCTAACCAAGAATGAGGCCAAAAGTTTTGGGGTCGCTCTTATTGCAATCTGTATTATACTCCTATTGGTCTTTGGTTCCTTTAAAGTAGGGGCGGCAGCAATGTTTCCTAATCTTCTTCCGGCGATTATGACCTTTGGATTATTGGGTTGGTTGAACATGCCCCTTGATTTTTATACAATGATGCTTGCGCCAATAATAATCGGAATATCCGTTGATGATACCGTAACATTTATCACGCAGTATCGTCATGAAGTTATAAAGGACGGGAATATTAAAAGAGCATTAAAAGACACTATGAAAGAAGCCGGGCAAGCTTTGTTGTTTACCTCATTGATTCTTGGTCTTGGTTTCGGGATTATGTCATTGGCAGATGCGGCAGGGACATCAAACATGGGTAAGTTTGGATTTTTAGCCATCATGGTCGGTTTACTTTGTGATTTGTTCTTTTTACCCGCGCTTATCTTAGTGTTTAAATTATCGTTTGGAGCAAAACAAGAAGAAAAAAGTCATATTAAATTAAAAGAAGAAGTTCATGAAGTCGTTTAGCAAACCCTTATTATTGGTATTGGCAATCTATTGCATAAGCATGAATACAGTAGAATTACATGCTCAAAATGCAAAAGAGATTATTATAAAGATGGATAGTGTTGAGAATTTCACGTATGATTCGTCGGTCAGGAAAATTAAATTTACGTCTTGCAGGTATAGCTTGTCAGGTGGGAGATTAAAATGTAAAAATAGTCCGAGAATCACTGTTGTAGAAAATGTTCATAAAGACTATATAGTCGCACCTAAAAAGAAGGATGTTAATTCATTGGATATCGTTGTTTCACCAATTGCCGAAAAAGGCACTAATATGCTGGTATGGAAAGAAGCGGATCAAGAAGATAACGATTTTTGGTTGTATTTGCCTGCACTCGGCAAGGTAAAGCGTATTGCATCGAGCAACGATGGTGCAGAAACCGGGAGTGTATTTGGAACCGAGTTTTCCATAGAAGATGTATCGCAAAGAAAAATTAAGGATTATACCTATAAAATCATTGGTGAAGGTATTTTTAATAAAAGACCGGTATGGAAAA
This sequence comes from uncultured Flavobacteriaceae bacterium, assembly GCA_938010765.1. Lineage (GTDB taxonomy): Bacteria > Bacteroidota > Bacteroidia > Flavobacteriales > Flavobacteriaceae > Pelagihabitans. Next base: position 25,274 of record CALLVX010000007.1, read on the forward strand.
TAGCCGCTATTCCAACCGCGGCACGAGCTAAAAAAACGTTTTATAGCAAGGTGATAACCTGGGTGGATAAAGAGCGGTTGGTTAAAATGAAAGACGAGCTCTTTAATCGCAAGGGAGACCTCTTCAAACAATTGATAACTAAAAAAGTAGACTATATAGATGGTGTGTGGATTGTTACCGAGTCGTCTATGATCAATCTTAACTCACGACGAATTACAAATTACGATGTACTATCAATTGGATTTAACATGGAAATAGATGATTCATTTTTCACACAAAGATCCATGACAGACTTTGCTTACAAAGAAAAGAAAATGAAGGAATACCGAACCCATCTGAAAGTGGTGAAATCGAATTAATACCACTTCTCCACTTCCATATCAAATGCTATATTCTCAGTATTGATTTTCAATCCGTTTTAAGATTTTAGACATAAGACATTGGTTTGTTTATATCTAAAGTCTTGTTTCTTGGTAGATTACTGCGCCTCTGTTCTTACACGTGCTCCCCATGCCATTTTACCGTTAACAGCGAATGCAACGTAAAATGGTGTAAAAAAGAACTCCCCCCTATTAAGGTTTAAAGAACATTTTTACCAAGGTTACCCTACAGATGAAGAGGGTAAGAGCCTCTTGTGTTCTTTGTATTCCACTCTTAGACCTTAGAAACGCAACATAACAATACGTAATTATTTAAATTATTATGACTCGATCAAACACACAAAATCAGTATGATGTTATTATAGTCGGTTCCGGGACCTGTGGTGCAACCATAGCTCGGGAATTATGCAGGCAAAATAGAAGAGTGTTGCTTCTTGAACGGGGAGAGACCACCCCTTTAAAAGAGACTTTGTCCGGAAGTATGTCTATTATGGATGAAGTTTCGGTAGGAGGCAAGTTAAAGGACCTACGCGCAATAACCACCGGGGGGTCGAGTGCTTTGTATTTTGGCGTGGCTGCGCTTCCGCCTTTTGATACATTTTCATCCCTAGGTATTGACCTTGCCAACGATTACCAAGAAATACAAAAAGAGCTGCCTCTTACCTATTTGCCGGATGAGACCTATGGCCCTCAAGCGCTTAAATTAAGAGATAGTGCCAATGAATTAGGGTATTCTTGGGAGAAACAGTTAATGTTAGTGGATTCTTCAAAATGCCAATCAGGCTATTCCTATGAATCAAAGTGGAAGGCAAAAAGTTATGTAGAAGATGCTATTAACGATGGCGCCACCTTGGTCAATAAAGCAGAAGTCACAAAAATATTGTTTGATAAGAATAAGGCCATTGGGGTAGAGTATAAACTCAAAGAGGGTAGATTCAAATGTACCGTGACCAAAGTGTACGGAGAAAAAATAGTGCTCGCCGCCGGAGTGCATGCCTCCCCTATGATTTTAAAAGATAGTGGTGTAAAAAACGTTGCAAATCATGGGTTCTATATTGACCCCAATCGTGCTTATTTCGGCTTAGTACCTGGTCTTAATAGCAAAGATAATTTTGTTGGAACCATGCAAACTCATTTAGAAGAAGATATTGTATTGGGAGACGCAAATGTTCAAAAGATTTTCTATAGATTTCTTATGATTTCAATGTTTAAACTCCGGCACTTTTTTTCGTTCTCCAATAATATCGGTATTGGGGTTAAGGTCCAGGAACCTATGGGAGGAAAACTTTTGGAAAATGGTCAATATCACAAAGTATTGGGAGAAGAAGTATATAGAAAGTTTGACAAAGCAGAGAAAGCAGCAACGGAAATATTAAAAAATGCAGGAGCCAAACATATTTTTAAAACTCCATTGAGTGCAACAAGTGTTGGCGGAGTGCTAAGAATAAACGAACATGTAGATACAAATCTACAAACGGATTTCGAAAATCTATATGTCTGTGATAGTTCAATACTACCCGATACCTTTAGAAACCCACCAACACTTACATTAGTTTGCCTGGCAAAGTATTTAGCGCGACACCTGATTACCTTGAATTAAACAAAATCTCGAACATTGTTTCGCGCCTTTAAACACCACGGGCGATTCCCGTGGGTTTTGATGAATACATGTAACATCCATCTTGTTATTTGAGTGGTTTGAATCGGCTACCCAAGGGTTGCCATAAACTACTGTACCCAGGGAACCCAAAAAAAATGTAGAAATCTATAATTTAAATTAACTAAAAAATGTAATGTAATGCAAAACGAAAACGAAATAAAAAAGCCTAAAAAAGCAAAGAAATTTTTTAAGAAACTGCTAAAAGTAATGCTCCTATTAATTGCCGTGCTTTTTCTTTACAACTGGTATTGGATAAATTCAGGTTCAAGTGAATGGGAACTAGAGATTGATGAGGAAGACATACAAATATATTCTTTAAAGGTTCCAGGAGATAATATCGTAAAATATAGAGGTGTAATGAAAGGGAATTATACTTTAGGTCAGCTCGCCGCACCTCATTTATTGGATCATAACCTTACCACTTGTAAAGAATGGTTCCCGAATTGTACGGGTTGCGAAATTGTAAAGCCTTTTGATACGATACGACAGTACGACATATCCTTATGGACACTGGACTTTCCTTTTCCGTTCTTGGACCGGGAACTGCTTATAAATACCTCTGTTTCTCAAGACGAGAATAAGGTGGTTACAATAGATGTAGCGGCAGTTCCAAATACTACCAACCACAATGAAGGCAAAGTACGGTTAGAGAGAATGCACAATGTTTGGAAGTTTACTCCTTTGGAAAATGGCATGATAGAGTGCATGCAAACGCAAGATGTCTCCTTGGGAGGTCTTTTTCCCGCAATTCTGTTGAATATGCAAGGAAAGGAGGCAAACTTCAAATTCATGAGAGAGGAATTGCCCATGTTTTTGGAAAAGGATAAATATAGGTATGCAAAATTTCCCTTTATCGAGGAACCAAAATCCGAATTAACGATCAATCAGAGCGTAGCTAACCCTATCAAGTAATAATCCAAACCATGACTAGCGATATATACTTAAAAGATTTGCAGCAAGCAATTATTGCCCTATTTAACCAACCTATAGAGCAGCAACCCGCGGCTATAATTAATATAGGTTGTGGAGAAGGTGATTTACTTCTTGAGATATATCAAACTGTTTATAGTAGTACTCTTAGAGGTGAGCATCTTAGCGATTATCCCTTGTATATCATTGGGGTAGACGGTTCACGGCAAAAATTGGATAAGACCCTAATAAACTCCCGCTTAGAAGGCTTGCCTGTAAGTACATTTCTAGATGATAGCGCCCTCTCAGGACAGATAGATAATTGGTTGGAAAGGAATGGTCTTTCAAAAGACAAGCGAGCAGTATACATCCATTCTTATTTCGATAAAAACTTAAAATTGGATGAAAAGATTACAGTTGGTAAAGCCCTGTATATCATTGCCGAAGATCAGTCTGGTCATTTTTATGATGAAAAGGGTAAAAAGCTCGATACGGTACAGGTTTATGCTGCTTGGCAGCGGTATCTCCAAGGGTATGCCGAACAAATAAAGGACGATCACCTGATCTTTTTATGGAATCATGGGATAGAACCCAAAAGCTCCCGGACGACAAAGGTAAAAACAAGAAAATCGAAAAATAAGAACAAGTCCTTGGCAAATAGTTATTTGATCAGTCCGGAAGTTTTCATTACGTTGAGTGCCAGTGTCGGGTTGTTTCATAAGTATCCCTCGAAAATCGATTCGAATGGGAGATCCAATATTGCAATAGGGTTTCATCACTTAGAAAAGCGTTCTTATGAAATTCGTCATGCATCCATTCAGGATTTGGATACTCTTTTTGAACTGGAGGAACTTTGTTGGTCAGAACCAATACGATCATCCAAGGATGCAATTCGCAGCCGAATTGAAACCTTTCCCCAAGGACAATTTGTATTGGAAAAGAAGGGCAAGGTTTTAGGTGTTATCTACAGTCAGCGAATTTCGGATAAGGCCAAGATAAACCGTTGTAATATGGATAATGTACATGAATTGCACAACGGTTCAGGTTCCATTATGCAGTTATTGGCAGTTAATTTACATCCCGATGTACAGTTTTTTAATTACGGAGATCAGTTATTGGAATTTATGTTACAACGATGTACTCTTATTCAAGGTATTTCGGAAATTGTGGCGGTTTCCATATGCAAGAATTTTGATAATACGAGCGACCTGTCTTTCGAAGAGTACATTTGCCTAGAAGGGGAGAAGCAAGATGCTATTTTAGCCTTTCATAAAAGTCATGGTGCCACCATCGAAAAAGCATTGCCAAACTACAGGCCGCGCGATTTAAAAAATAACGGTTTTGGGGTTTTGGTCGAATACAAAGACCTTAAGAACAGACTACGTACGAATAGGGAAAGTAACGATATAAGCGGTAAACTTCCAACATACAAAACCAATTTTCAGTTCAACAAAAAAACAGTAAGGGCGTTTTTAGCCGAGGCGGTCGCCAATCTTATCAATTGCAGTCCAGACTCGGTAGATGTAAATCGCCCTGTAATGGAAATGGGCCTGAATTCGGTTGATTTACAGGTTCTTCAAAGGCGGCTTGAAAAGCAATTTCGGCTTAATTTGCCATCCGGGTTTTTCTTTGAATACAACAACCTGGCAAAGGTAATAACGCAGCTAATCGCAGTGTTGAAACAAAAGTCTACCGTTGCTATTGAGAAAGAGGGTAACCAATCGCGGGCAACAGCTACTGCTGAAAATAACACTGCTAATGCACCAATTGCGGTAATCGGTATTTCTTGTAAACTTCCTGGCGGTATAGAATCGTTTTCTGATCTATGGAGGGTGCTGAAGGAGGAAAAAAATAGTATTGATTCATTTCCCGAAGAAAGAGGGGCGTGGCCAAAGGGAACGGAGTTTCCGGGGATAGATCGCGGTGGGTTTATGACCAACGCGGAAACCTTTGACGCTTCGTTTTTTAGAATAGCCCCCAAAGAAGCGGAAATAACCGATCCTCAACAGCGTATACTATTGCAGCTCGCTTGGTTATGTATGGAGGATGCAGGTATGGTGCCCGAAGAACTTGCAGGGTCTGGTACGGGGGTTTTTATAGGTGCTAGCAATCCAGATTACAGCCGCAAGATTCAGGATGCAAAAATGAAGATAGAAGCGCATCATGCCATAGGCAGTTCTTTGGCTGTTTTAGCAAATAGACTTTCTTATTTCTTTGACTTCTCGGGACCTAGCCTTCTGTTGGATACCGCCTGTTCTTCTTCCTTAGTGGCAGTTCATACGGCGATGCAATCGTTGCGCTCCGGTGAGTGCCCCCTAGCTATGGTGGGCGGTGTAAACCTAATCTGCCATCCAGACCTTTCCGTTGCCTATCATAGGGCCGGAATGTTATCGGAAGATGGCCAATGTAAAGTATTCGACAGCCAAGCAAATGGATATGTGCGTTCCGAAGGAGCGGTGGTGCTAATGCTAAAACCTTTACAGAATGCTCTTGAAGATGGAAATCAAATCCATGCCGTACTAAAAGGAAGCGGCATGAATCACGGAGGACTTGCAGCCGGGTTAACGGTTCCCAACCCCCAAAAACAGAGCGAATTGCTATCGGCGGCTTGGAAAAATGCCGGTATTTTGATGTCCGATATAAGTTATATTGAAGCCCATGGTACAGGTACCTCTCTGGGTGACCCAATTGAAATTCAGGGTATAAAAAATGCATTCTCAAAGGATGAATCGTCTAGTGGTGCTCATAAATGCGCAATAGGGTCATTAAAAAGTAATATAGGGCATTTAGAATCTGCTGCGGGAATCGCAGGCCTTTTGAAAGTAATTCTTTCAATGAAGCATAAGACCTTGCCAGCCAGTATAAACTTTTCCGAACTCAATCCCAGAATAAGTTTAGAAGGTTCCCCACTATACATACAGGATAAGCTTGCCGTTTGGGAAGGAAAATCTCCACGTATCGCAGGTGTAAGTAGTTTTGGATCCGGAGGTACCAATGCGCATGTGGTCGTTCAGGAACATAGGGTCGCAACGGCACCCAAAATTCGCGAGGAGGCCTATTTATTTGTGTTATCTGCACAAAATTATGAACGCCTTCGAGAATATGCAGATAAAATAGCAAATTGGTTAGGAAACAACCAGTTAGAAGCAGATTTTAAAGATGCTATGTATAGTTGGCAGGCCGGCAGGACCGCAATGAGCCATCGATTAGCATTGAAAGTTACGGGTCAAGACGATTTACGAACCAAATTGGCGCAGTGGATGTCCGGAGAATCCTACCAGTACATTTGGGAGGGTTCGATAAAAAAGGCCAATGCATTTGACCAAACGGAAAATGAAGAGAGTGGCACCGACCTAAATATTGAGCAGGCTTTTATGGAAAAAGATCTGTTAAAACTGGGCCGGTTATGGGCTTCTGGTATTCCCGTTAACTGGAGTGTTCTATACAATAAACGTTATCCAAATGCTTCAGGGCCTCGTTACATTAGTCTTCCGACATATCCCTTTGCAAAAGAAAAATACTGGGTGGACCCTGCGAAAAAGGATCGTTATAATCCGACAAGCATTGAACCGGTAGTAAATGATACTACCGTAGTACTGGCAGTGCCTAATTGGCACCTCAAAAAAAGGGAAGTTAGTTCCACTAATGAAACCGGTAATTACGCCCATAAACATGTTTTTCTATGTAATATATTAGGGAAAAGTGTAGGCAAGCTAAGCGGTTTGCTACCCAATACGGTCTGTACGGTTATTAGCTCGCAAGAAAAAGGTATTTCTGGTCAATATATTGAAATTGCAATTGCCTGTTTCGAAAAAATCCAAAGAATAGTTGCGGAAAGGACGCGTGGAAAAACGCTTATTCAAATTGTAGCACCAGCTGTTCAAGAGCATTCCTTTTTTGCAGGGTTGTCGGGTTTACTAAAAACCGCTCAAATAGAATACCCTTCTCTCAATGGGCAAATTGTCATAACGAATAAAAAAGTCACAGCTAATCGTTTGGCAAAACAACTGCTCGAAAACCAGTCTCGATCGCCTGAACTAGTAATAAAATATATAGGGAATAAAATATATAGGGTTCGTTGGGATACCATTCAGGCAGCTGCTGATATGGAAACATCCAGTTTTAAAAATGGAGGTGTGTACCTTCTAACAGGAGGATTGGGAGGACTGGGAATTCTTTTTGTTAAAGAAATTGTTAAGCACACTGTCAATAGTCAAATTATTTTGACCGGTAGATCAAAACTCTCTACTCGAAAGCAAGAAATATTAAATGAATTAGTCAAAGAACATAAGGGCATAACTTATAAGCAGGTAGATGTTTGTAAGTATAATCAGGTAGAGAGGCTTATAAGTGACATCATTAAAAAACATCAAAAACTAAATGGGATCATTCATTGTGCAGGAGTGATTCAAGATAGTTTTATAATGAAAAAGTCTTCCGAAGGGTTTCAAAATGTTTTAAGACCTAAGCTATTAGGCACTACAAATCTCGATGAGGCAAGTAAGGGTATTCAGCTCGATTTCTTTGTTTTATTTTCCTCGATTTTCAGTGTTCTCGGTAATATAGGGCAAGCAGATTATGCATCGGCCAACGGATTTATGGATCAATTTTCTGCATTTCGTAATAAGATGGTGTCTCAAAACAAGAGAACAGGTAAAACCCTTTCTATTAATTGGCCATTTTGGCAAGAGGGCGGTATGGAGATTGATCAAACGAATCAAAATAGTATCCAGACAATGACAGGTATGGTTCCCATGCATACCAAAACGGGAATAAAAGCCTTTCATCTGGGGTTAGCAGTAAAACATTCCCAAATGTTGGTAATGGAGGGTATCTCCAGTAAATTGAACAGCACTATCAATGGTTTAAAACCTACAATCCTAGATGAGAACATTATCGAACGGAATTATGAGGACGATTATCAGTTGATTTTTGACACGACATCACAAAAGATAAAGCAAATATTTAGCGAAGTTTTGGGGCTGTCCTCCGAGAAAGTAGATGAGCATGAGTCTTTTTCCTCCTATGGTATAGATTCGATTTTTATCAATCAGCTGAATCAGAAGCTTACAGATTTATTTGGTCCTATTTCAAAAACACTTTTCTTTCAATATCAGACCCTTAATGACTTGACTAGGTATCTTGTTGAAGAGTTTTCGAGTACCTGTAACGCTTGGGCCTTCTCTATAAAACAACCACGGGCTCTAATAGAAGTGCAAAATATCAAAACTAGCTCACATTACTCCTTAGATTCTGAAGAACCTTATAATTATCTTGTAGAAGAAAAAGAACCCATCGCCATTATTGGTGTCAGCGGTATCTATCCAAATGCCAAGAACATAGATGAATTTTGGGAGAACCTTAAAAAGGGGAAAGATTGTATCGGTGAAATACCTCCCGACCGATGGAGCTTGGACGGTTTTTATGAGCCCGATATACAAAAAGCAATTGCAACAGGTAAAAGTTATTCGAAATGGGGCGGGTTTATCGATGAGTTCGCCCAGTTCGATCCGCAGTTTTTCGGAATTTCCCCAAGGGAAGCATTGAACATAGACCCTCAGGAAAGACTGTTCTTGCAAGAAGCCTGGCGTGCCCTAGAATCATCGGGTTATACCAAAAGCGATTTGAAACAAAAATACCGGCAGAAAGTTGGGGTATTTGTAGGAGTGACCAAAAATGGCTTTGAGCTAAAGGCACCGTACTATGCTACCGAAAATCAGAAATTTCAACCACGATCTTCTTTTAGTTCAATAGCCAATCGACTGTCTTTCGTACTCGACATTAAAGGACCGAGTATGCCTGTCGATACGATGTGTTCATCATCATTGACCGCTATTCATGAAGCTTGCGAACATATTTATAGAAATGAATGCGCAATAGCATTTGCCGGAGGGGTCAATTTATATTCACATCCCGCTACCTATAGTTATTTATCCTCACAACGTATGCTGTCCGCAGACGGGAAATGCAAGAGTTTTGGCCTTGGGGGCAACGGTTTTGTGCCAGGAGAAGGAGTGGGCGTCGTTTTGCTAAAACCCTTGTCCGCCGCCATAAAAGATAAAGACAATATTCAAGGAGTTATACTGGCAACACATGTAAACCATGGCGGTAAAACGAATGGGTATACGGTTCCAAGTCCGGTATCGCAATCAGAACTAGTGCAAGAGGCAATTAAAAAAGCGGGAATCGATGCGCGTGATATCAGCTACATAGAAGCCCATGGAACGGGAACCGAGTTAGGCGACCCTATTGAAATTGAAGGCCTTAAAAAGGCTTTTGACCGCTATTCCAAGGAAAAAAACTATTGCAGTATAGGATCTGTAAAATCAAATATCGGGCATTTGGAGGCAGCAGCTGGTATTTCCGGTTTGACCAAAGTATTGTTGCAAATGAAGCACCGTAAAATTGTACCGACCCTTCATGTAAAAGAACGTAATCCCAACATTGATATCGATAACACCGCCTTCCAATTGAACCATGAGTTAAAGGATTGGGACCAACCGGTAATCGATAGGCAAACGAAACCTAGAATTGCTGGGATCTCTTCATTTGGGGCAGGTGGTGCCAATGCGCATATTATTCTGCAGGAATACCCGCACCAAAGTGAAGCACGGCAAGCCAACACCTTGCTTTCCGAAATGTCCTTAGAAGTTATAGTGCCGCTTTCGGCCAAAACCGAAGTACAATTAAAACAAAAAGCCGATGGACTATTGCAATTTTTAAGAAAGGCCCGAACGGAAAATCATTTGAACGGTACCGGACCATTTGATTTTAATTCGCTTGTATACACCCTTCAAATAGGAAGGACCCCCATGGATGAACGCATCGGTTTCATCGTTGGCTCATTGGAACAACTGATCGAAAAACTTTCGGCATACGTTAATAATGTAAAGGAAATCGAAGGGTTTTTCAATGGCAATAAAAACCATCCCGACCAGACGTTCGCGCTGTTCAGAAAAGAAAAGGAATTTCAAAACACCATCGATAAATGGATTTCGAACAAAAAACTGACAAGTTTACTTACGGTATGGGTCAATGGCCTGGACTTAAACTGGAAGAGTTTCTATCAAGATAACGATAGCCTACAACGTATGGATCTCCCCACCTATCCCTTTGCCAAGGACGAATATTGGGTCGATACCACCGCGAACGAAAAAGGGATAGTGCCATTGGCACCAATTATCGAGAACATCCATTTATTACTGCATCGCAATACGTCGAGCATTTTCCAACAAAGTTACAGTGCGAACTTTGTTGGCGATGAGTTTTTCTTTAGAAACGCCAAAGTTTACTCCGATGCGCGGGCAAGTAAAAAGATGCTATCGGAGTTTGCCTGTCTTGAAATGGCGAGATCGGCTGCTATTCATGCGACCGTAGGCCTAGAAAATCCAGGCCAAATTACATTGTACAATGTGCTGTGGTCCGATCCTTTTGTTGTAACGAACAATAAATTAATTTCAATTGCACTTAGACCCACTAGCAGAGAAACAACGGCTGTTTCACTAGGGTATGAAATTTTTAGTAAAACGGCAGAAAAGGAAGTGGTTCATTGCTCGGGAGAAGCTGTTTTTGGCAATTCAAACAAAACATGCAAGATCAATATTGAACAATTAATTGCTGAAATGGAAAGGGATAACAACATTGGCATCTCTCCTTCCTTAAAAGCGATTTATAGGGCAGAAAAAGAGGCTTTAGGGGTAATGGAATTAAGCGATGAACTTCTTGTTTCTCAGAAACAATATCTATTCCATTCAGATTTGATGGAGGGTATTTTGGAAATACTGCCAGTACTCTTGCCAGATACCTCAACCGCTTTCGGCTTCTTCTTTTTGGGTTCAGAGTTGATCAGTATGCCGGCGCCTTTGCAAAAAGAAACGTATGTACGAATCCGCAATTCGGAAGCAACTCCCTTTCAAAACAATATTCTAAGCACCGACATTGATTTCTATGACAAAAATGGAAATCTGTGTCTGCAATTAAAAGGATGTAAAATAGGCCTTCGCCATCTTGAAACCGAAACGGAAAATGAGAGCGGGCAAACGGCAAAACTCTTCCTTACCCCGACTTGGCAGTTAAATCCAGTAGCATTCCAAGCCAATACGTCGACCAAGGGTACTCAAAAGTATTATGCGCACCATTATGCAGTGCTATTGGATGTTGGGCAATTCAACAAAGAGAAAATCGAGCAAGCCCTTCCTTTTGCCCAATGCATTTTCATTCCTCTTGACAAGGGAAGCATACATCAAAAATACGAGCAGGGTGCTTTAGAATGTTTTAGGATTTTAAAACAAATTCAGACCGGCGGATCTTCGGGTAAGTGTTTCGTGCAAATTGTAGTGCCACACAGCAGGGAGCAATCGCTTTTTATGGGAATATCAGGTTTGCTGCGGACAGCTTCGCGCGAAAACGGTGCCATAGTAGGACAAATGATGCTATCCGATGCGAATAGCTCGGAAAGTACCCTGACCACACAAATACGCGAAAACAGCATCCTTCACCATGATCGCATGGTAAAATATGAAAATCAAAAAAGGCATTCATTCCACTGGGAGGAAAAGGAGTTGGTATCGAGCCCTGCGCAAATTCCTTTCAAGGATTATGGTGTATACGTTATTACAGGGGGGCTAGGCGGCTTAGGGAAACTGTTTTGTAAAGAAATTTTAAATCAGGTTAGCAACGCAACCGTCATACTAACAGGGCGCTCAAAACTCACTGATAGTAAAAAAGCGATTCTATCGGGACTTTCGAAAAATAGGAACAGGATACGATATAGCCAATTAGATGTTGCTTCAGAGAACGAGGTGCGGCGTTTTATAGATACCATATTGTTAGAATACAATGAACTCAATGGCATATTGCATTGCGCCGGAATGATCTCGGATAATTTTATTTCGGAAAAATCGGAAGAAGAATTCACAAAAGTATTGGTTCCAAAGGTTGCTGGTACGGTAAATCTTGATTTAGCTACCAAGGATATCGACCTTGACTTCTTAGTGTTGTTTTCCTCCATTGCCTCGGTGATAGGTTCCGTCGCCCAATCGGATTATGCCACTGCCAACGGTTTTATGGATCAGTTCGCAAATTACAGAAATACGATGGTGGTCTCTGGCAAAAGAACCGGTATTACACGTTCGATTAATTGGCCCTTTTGGAAAGAGGGCGGAATGCGCATAGATGCGATGACCGAAGCAATGGTAAAGCAGACCTTGGGAACGCACCCTATGGAAACCAATACGGGCATACAGGCATTCTATCGCAGTTTTGAGGTTGATGGGGGTCAAAGTATGATCATGGAAGGGGATCTTAAAACCATGAAAGCGCAGCTCCAGGACCTCGATTCAAACCCTCTTCATGACCCTAAAGAACCGGTCGGTATTGCAGTGAATGTTGCATTTTCCCAAGAGTATTTGCAACAACAGGTTCGGGGTATGCTCTCCGAGGTGCTCAATATGAAACCATCGGATATTTCCTTAAGGCAAACATTTGTCGATATAGGTTTAAACTCGATTCTAGGGGTAGAATTGGCAGTGGCCATCAACAAGAGGTTTGGAACCGATATTTCCAATGTCATCGTATACGATTGTCCCAATATAGAAGAACTAGCGGAACATCTTGGGAGCAAACTTAAACGACAGCCTACGGTTTCAGATTCCATATACAAAGAACCGACGGGGATGTCAACACCTTTGGGTATAGATACCTTGCAGATAACCGATAAGTTTTCATTCCCTGAACTTTCCAGAAAGTTCGCTACAGCCCAAACAACTCGGTTTAATGTACGTGATACACAAAATACCGAACATACGAACCGGTCGCAAAACAATTCAGGTGATAAAATCGCGATTATCGGTATGTCGGGGAAATACCCCAAAGCAACTAATTTGGAGGCGTACTGGGAAAACTTGCAGAATGGTGTTAATTCAATCGTAGAGATACCCAATTCTCGATGGGATATGGACGCCTATTACGATGCCGATCCCGAAAAAGAAGGAAAAATATACTGTAAATGGATGGGAATGCTCGATAATATCGATTGTTTCGACCCCTTATTTTTCAAAATTTCGCCACAGGAAGCCACCTTTATGGATCCTGAACACCGTTTGTTCCTAGAGGAAAGTTACAAGGCATTTGAAGATGCAGGCTACGCGGGCAGCGCTCTGAAAGATACGAAATGCGGCGTTTATCTAGGCTTGGAAAAGAGCGAATATTCCTGGAATTTGGCGCAAAACAAGCTGCTTTCGCCCACCGTCACAAGTAATAACTCGGCCATTGCCGCGGCGAGGATAGCTTATTTCTTGAATTTAAAAGGACCTGCGATTACGATTGATACGGCTTGCTCTTCTTCATTGGTGGCGATGCACCTTGCGTGTCAGGCCTTACTGAATGGAGAAATTGAAATGGCATTGACAGGAGGTGTTCGTTTGTGGTTGAGTCCCGAAAGCTATCAAGGGATGTGTCAGGCACGCATGCTTTCCCCCGATGGGCAATGCAAAACCTTTGACGACTCGGCCAATGGTTTTGTGCCAGGTGAGGGGGTCGGAACACTTGTATTGAAACGTTTAAAGGACGCCGAGGCCGATAATGATAATATTGTAGGCGTTATTGTAGGTTCGGGTATTAACCAAGATGGCAAAACCAATGGGATTACCGCCCCGAGTGTTAAGAGTCAAATAGCATTGGAAAAAGAGGTTTATTCCAAACACAATATCGACCCTGCCACAATTAGTTATGTCGAAGCACACGGTACCGGAACCAAGTTGGGCGACCCCATAGAATTAGAAGCCCTTTCAACAGTGTTTAGGGACCGTACCGATAAAAACAATTACTGCGCATTGGGCTCCGTAAAAACCAATATTGGTCATACTACCGCAGCAGCAGGTATTGCCGGGGTACAAAAGGTATTATTATCACTCAAAAATAAAACACTACCGCCAAGCCTTAATGTACTAAATGAAAACGCGCATTTTGACTTCAAAAACTCTCCATTTTATATCAATAAGGAAAAACGAAATTGGGAGGTTGAACCGAATACGTTACGTCGGGCCAGTGTCAGTTCATTTGGTTTTAGTGGTACTAATTCACATATGGTTATTGAAGAATATCAACCAACCCGAGAGGTACTGAAAACAACTAGTGAACAGAATAGTCAAGTGATAATTCCATTATCGGCAAGAACCGACGCACAGTTGCGTGAAAAGGCCGATGAACTCTTGAATTTTGTAATGAGGCTCAATAAAGGACAACGGGTAGATGCGGGGACCGACTCCTCATTTAATTTGGTCGATATGGCCTTTACCTTACAAACAGGAAGGGATGCCATGCCGGAACGCATCGGGTTCGTTGTGGATTCTATTCAACAATTGGGGGAACAGCTACAAAGTTTTGTGAAAAAGGATAAAACCGACGACAACGCTTGTAGAGGAAGTGTACATGATTCGAATGATACCCTGTCCCTTTTTAGTACGGATACCGATCTAAAGGAAGCCATGAATAATTGGATCGCAAACGGGAAGCTCGCAAAGCTCTTAAAATTATGGGTCAACGGTCTAGAGCTCGATTGGCAAAGATTCTACAAGGATAAACAGCCAAAGCGCATGAGCCTTCCGACCTATCCTTTTGCCAAGGAAAAATATTGGATATCGGGTACAGGTTCCGGGGCGGAGCATAAAAATAACTTGGGTCTATTCGTTGATAAAAAAGCTATTCACCCGCTTGTCCATCGCAATACCTCCGACCTTGAAAAACAACGCTTCACCTCGGTTTTCAATGGAGAGGAATTTTTCTTGAAAGAACATCGGGTACAGGGTAGGTCGGTATTACCGGGCGTTGCCTATTTAGAGATGGTCAGAGCAGCGGTCGAAGAATCCCTACCAACGAAATCCGATGCCTTATTTCTTGAATTGAAGACTGTCTTTTGGGTACGGCCATTTGTGGTAGAGAAGGCCTCCGAAATTGAAATCACCTTGGTTCCGGAAGCAAATGGGACGACGATCAACTTTGAAATCTGCACTAAAAAGGACGGGGCAGAAGAATTGAATTGTCAGGGAGAAGTACTTTATGGGCCAATCGAAGTATCCCATATGATAGATGTTGCCAGCCTCCGGGAAGCGATGCCAAGAAGAATCGATACAACTGATCTTTATAACTTCTTTGCGAGTACCGGTGTAGAATATGGGCCAATGTTCAAAGGGGTCATGTCTTGCAATGTTAGTGCAACTTCCTTGCTTGCCGAACTGTCGTTGTCCAATGTCGGGAACGAGCAAAATGAGTTTGTGCTTCATCCAGGTATGTTGGATAGTGCCCTTCAAAGTTGTGTGGGTCTCCTTGTTGATTTGGAGCGACCCACAAAGAAAGCCTTGTTACCATATTCGGTCGCTGCTGTCCGAGTATTTTCAGAGACTACAAAAGATATGATTGCTTATGTACGTTACTCGTCAAATTCAAGAGCTGAAAATATGATTAAAGAGCTAGACATCACATTATACGATAAAGATGGGAATGTTTGTGTAGAGATAAATGGCTATACTGCAAGGTTCTTGGACCCTTCTCCGCTAACAAACAAAGAAACTGTTTCGCGAACAACAAAACAGGCTGAAGTTAAAAACGGCTTACACTATTTGGTCCCCACTTGGAATCTAGTACCCTTTGGCCCAAATGAAAAACAAATAATACCAATTTCTACAAAGATTCTTTTGGTAGGTTCCAAAGAAGCCAAATTAGGGTGGTTACAGAAGACCTATCCGAACGCTGATTTCTTGGAAATAATCCCAGGATCGAATATTGAATTGATACGTTCAAAACTAACGGGAGTTTCATTTGATCAATTGGTATGGATCGCTCCAGATTTCGAAGAGACATCGGTATCAAATGATGCCGATCTACAGGCCATTGAAAAACAAGAAGAAGGTGTACTTATGGTATATCGTTTAGTAAAGGCATTCTTGCAATTGGGGTATGACGATAGGGATTTAAAATGGACGGTAATCACCAATAATACCCAGAAAGTGAATCAACACCATCGTACCCGGTTTACCCATGCCGGAGTCTTTGGGTTCATAGGTTCACTGGCCAAGGAGTATCCGCATTGGAAAATACGATTGTTGGATGTGGAATCATTTGAGGGCTTAACTTCGAAAGAATGCCTCTCGTTGCCATGGAGTCAGGAGGGAAACGGACTCGCCAATCGCCGTAAGGAATGGTTCCGTCAAGAATTTTCTCGGTTTTCGACCATTGATAATAGTAAAACCCTATACAAGGAACGAGGTATGTATGTTGTTGTCGGAGGTGCCGGCGGGCTTGGTGAGATCTGGACTCGGTATATGATCGAAAAATACCACGCCCGGATAATTTGGATCGGCAGAAAGGAAAAAAATGCCGCGATTACCGCAAAGATCGACGCATTGGGTAAATTGGGAAATAGCCCACTTTATATCACTGCCGATGCAACGGACAAATTTCAACTGGAACGGGCAAAGCAGCAAATCCTTGATAAATTCCCCACTATAAACGGAATCGTACATTCTGCCATCGTATTGCAGGATCAGAGTATTAGGGCAATGGAGGAAACAAGGTTCAAGGCGAGCCTGGCAGCCAAGGTGGATATCAGTGTTCATATTGATAGCGTTTTTGGCGATACAGATTTGGATTTTGTGTTGTTTTTCTCCTCCCTCACCTCTTTCTCAAAAGCGCCTGGGCAATCGAACTACGCCGCGGGCTGTACCTTTAAAGATAGTTTTGCCCATTATCTGCAACAGACCAGAACCTATGCGGTAAAAACGATGAATTGGGGCTATTGGGGAAATGTAGGTATTGTCACCGATCAATTCTACAAAGACCGGATGCAACAAAGTGGAATTGGATCGATCGAAGCTAAAGAAGGTATGGAAGCCTTGGAACTATTGGTAGGTTCCGAATTGAACCAAATAGCACTTCATAAAACCATAGACCTCAAAGGAATAAAAAATGCGAAGCTTGCCGTTGTAGACCATTTGAGTTATTACCATACCGAAAATGTCTTTGATGTTGATGCAGTACAAAAAGAGTTGACCACCAATGATACTATTGAGCAACTTCAGCAGCTTGAAAATGTGCAGATACCAAAAGAGTTGGAGCACTTGGCCACTGAGATTTTAGTGTCTAGTTTGGTCTCTTTGGGTCTTTATGAAAAAGAGGCATTTCAAATCAAGGACCTTGGATTGAGCAAGCCTCCAGCGACATTCTATGAAAAATGGCTCGCGGCCACTACTTCCTACTTAAAAGAACAACACTGGCTGAGTGACGACCTGCTCCTTGGGAAAAAGGTGCAGGAGCTAAGCGGACTTTGGCGAAAATGGGATTCGGAAAAGAAAAAGTGGAGTGCAAATATAAATTGGAAGGCGCAGTTAGATTTACTTGAGGCTTGCCTCAAAGGAATACCCCGGATACTGAAGGGAGCAGAATTATCTACCGATATTATTTTCCCGAACTCTTCTTTGCACTTGGTCGAAGGCGTATACAAAGGAAACTTCTTGGTAGATTATTTCAACGATGTCTTGGGAAGTACCTTAAGAGCATGCTTACGACAATTGGTTAAAGCAGCCCCCGGCAAAGAAATCCGCATTCTCGAAATCGGGGCGGGAACAGGAGGTACAACCGTCAAAGTATTGCCCATATTGAAAGAGTTCGATACAGCAGTGGTCGAATATTGTTATACGGATTTGTCCAAGGCATTTTTATTACATGCCGAAGAACACTACCAACCCCAGTATCCGAAATTAACGACCGCCATTTTCGATGTCTCCAAACCGCTATCCCTTCAATCGGTCAAAATGGACCATTTCGATATTGTAATAGCGACCAATGTGTTGCATGCTACCCCGAATATTCGACAGACGCTGCGCAATGCCAAGGCAGTGTTGAAAAATCAAGGAGTGGTATTGTTGAACGAAATGAGCACGTGGACGCTGTTCACTCATTTGACTTTCGGTTTGTTAGAAGGTTGGTGGCTGTATACCGATGAACAATTAAGACTTCCGGGAAGTCCGGGACTTACCCCTGAAAAATGGGAACAGGCCCTATCCGAAGAAGGTTTTGAACCGGTCTTGTTTCCGGTAGGCAAAGCTCATAAATACGGACAACAGATTATTGCCGCAGTAAGTGATGGTAGGGTTTTACAAAGAATTCCTCAGGAAAAGATGGTCGAGCACCAAAAGGCGATAGCACGGCCAGCGGTCAAGAAAATGGTGCCGGCCACTACCAATTCCGAGGGGGACTTAAGGGAACGAAGCATCGCCCTTTTCCAAAGTTTAGTGGCGAAGACATTAAAAATGGATCCAAGGCAGATCTGGGCTGATCAATCCCTGGAAGACTATGGATTGGATTCCATCATGGTGGTACAACTTACCAATCAGTTCCGTAAAGTATTTCCCGACATCACCAGCACCCTGTTTTTTGAAGAACGAACGATCAACGGGTTGGTCCAATATTTCCTTGAAAACAAAAGGGATGCCTTACTAATGATAGATTCGGATGCACAAACCACGGGTTCCGTTCCCGAAAATGAAGTGTCGTATCCGATTTTTACCAAGACTTCAAGGAGATCGTTTGAGGTGCGACAAAGAACGGGCAAGCCTTCTATTAAGATGTTTTCAAAAGAAAATACCGTGCGCTCCCATTTCGATGTGGCCATCATCGGCCTAAGTGGCCGGTATCCGAAGTCGGACAATATCGATGCTTTTTGGAACAATTTGATGAAAGGGGAAAATTGCATCACCGAAATTCCCAAAGAACGTTGGGATTGGAAAAAGCACTATGATTCGGAAAAAGGAAAATCGGGAAAGATATATACCAAATGGGGTGGATTTATAAACGATATCGACAAATTCGATCCGCTGTTTTTCAGAATTTCCCCTAAGGAAGCCAAAAAGATCGATCCTCAGGAAAGGTTGTTTTTAGAAACCTGTTACCATGCCATCGAAGACGCGGGCTATACTCCGGAAAATTTAGGGGATTGCGATAAGATCGGGGTGTTTGCCGGTATTATGAACGCAAGATATACAACACAGCCTTTGCATTATTCGGTCGCCAACAGGGTTTCCTACACCTTCGATTTCCAAGGGCCCTCCATGGCCGTGGATACGGCATGTTCCTCTTCTCTTACCGCGATTCATCTGGCCTTGGAAAGTCTCTATAGCGGCGCCAGTGAATGCGCCATCGCAGGCGGGGTCAATGTGATCATCGATGCGCAACATTATATGGAACTTACGGCCATGACCATGTTATCATCCGGCAAGCAATGCAAAGCATTTGGAGATAGCGCTGACGGATTTGTGGACTCTGAAGGAGTTGGAGCTGTTGTTTTAAAACCGTTGCACCAAGCCGAACAAGACGGAGACCATATCTACGGTGTTATTAAAGGCAGTGCCGTGAATGCTGGCGGCAAAACGAACGGATATACCGTTCCGAACCCCAAAGCACAATCAAATGTAATCACGAAGGCACTGAAAAATGCCGGACTGGACAAAACACGCATAAGTTATATCGAAGCACACGGAACAGGTACTGCCTTGGGTGATCCGATTGAAATCTCTGCACTTTCACGGGCTTTCAAACCAGAAAACAACGACAAGAGCTATTGTGCCATCGGGTCGGTCAAATCAAATATAGGACACTGTGAGTCGGCATCGGGCGTTGCAGGATTGACCAAGGTCCTGTTGCAATTAAAGCACAAAAAACTCGTGCCTTCTATCAATGCAGAGGTATTGAATCCGGAAATCGATTTTGAGAAAACCCCGTTCAAGTTGCAAAAAGCAACGGCTAATTGGAAAAAACCGATACGGAAAACTGACGGTATAGACGAAGATATTCCACGTATCGCCGGGATTTCTTCCTTTGGTGCCGGGGGCGCGAATGCCCATGTGATCGTGGCCGAATATGAGCAGGTCTCTGTTGTTGCCGATTCCTATGCTGGTGAGGTCGCAATCGTACTTTCCGCAAGGACTGCGGAACAGTTAAAGGAAAAAGCACTAGATGTGGTGAAGTTCCTGAGGAAACAGGATCAGGAAGGCCACGTTGTGGATCTGAACGCGATGGCGTACACCCTGCAAGTCGGCCGAGAGGCGATGGAGTTCCGATGGGGCCTATCGGTAGGTTCGGTTTCCGAACTTCAAGATACATTAGGCTCCTTTTCGGGTAACGGCCGGCCGATGGAAAAAGGATATCAGGGCAAGGTGAAAGACCACAAA
>CALLVX010000008.1 GCA_938010765.1 uncultured Flavobacteriaceae bacterium
TGTACCGGCAAACGAATTTTTAAATTTAGAGGGCAACAAATTATCGACCTCCAAAAATTGGGCGGTCTGGCTGCATGAATATTTGGCCGAGTTTCCCGACATGCAAGATGTTTTACGGTATACCTTAACGGCGAATGCCCCAGAAACCAAGGACAACGATTTCACTTGGAAAGATTTTCAGGCCCGCAATAACAATGAGTTGGTCGCCATTTTGGGCAATTTTGTTAATAGAGTGGTGGTTTTGACCAACAAGTATTACCAAGGATCAGTTCCTACACCTAACAGTTTCTCATCGGTAGATTTGGAAACCTTGGCCGAGTTACGCAAATTTCCTGAAACGATTTCCAGTTCGTTAGACAGGTATCGCTTTCGGGAGGCAGGGCAAGAACTAATGAATCTGGCCCGTTTGGGCAATAAATACCTTGCCGACGAAGAACCGTGGAAGGTCATTAAAGAAGATGAGGCACGGGTACAGACGATTATGTTCGTCGCACTACAGATTGCTACAGGCTTGGCCGTTTTAGGCGAACCATTTTTGCCCTTTACTTCTGCCAAATTGAAATCAATTCTAAATGTCTCACCTAGCGCAATCGAGGGGTCTCTTGTCTGGAATGAGGTAACCACAGAAGAAACCCTTTTACCGGCCGGACACCAAATTAATAAAGGAGAATTGCTCTTTCGAAAAATTGAAGACAAAGAAATACAGGCACAGCTTGCTAAGCTAGCCGCCACAAAAAAAGCGAACGAAAACGCCAACAAAGAACTTATGCCACAAAAAGACACTATTAGCTTCGACGATTTTACCAAATTAGACATGCGCGTCGGTACCATTATAGAGGCCGAAAAATTGGCAAAGACCAAAAAGTTGTTGGTGCTAAAAGTCGATACCGGCTTAGACATCCGCACCATCGTTTCAGGAATAGCGGAGAGTTTTACCCCAGAAGAAATTGTGGGTAAAAAAGTGACGGTACTGGTGAACTTGGCTCCACGACCGTTGCGCGGTGTTGACAGTGAAGGGATGATCTTGATGACCGAAAATGCCGATGGAAAATTGGTCTTTGTAAACCCGGATGAGGCAGGTGTTGGAAATGGGGAAGGGATTAGTTAACATAAAAGATATGTATAGCTATATCGTACGCGGTGTTTTTATTATGGCCATTGGATTGGTGGTTAGTGGAGTTTTTTACACTGTTGGTGCTCATCATCTAATTTGCGTAGGAGTTGGAGCCGTTTTCGCTTCAGTTGGCGTATATCGAGTACAATTAGGAAGAGGAATAAAAGTACAGAAGAGCTTAAGAAGCATGGTGATAGAAACAAAAATGAAATAATTGAAGAAAATAAAAAGGTATTAAAGGAAAGTCATCAAGACCTAACAGAAAAAATTTCTAAAGCACTAAACTCGACTGTTCAACTTGTATTCCAAGAATCATTTGAACAGAAAGTTTTTGATGAGACAGGTTATACATTGCAACAAATAAAGATATTTGCAAAACAAGCTTCAAAACAGTCAGAATCCTATCTAGATATAGGGAATTCGTATTTTTTGTTGAACGATTTTGAACTGGCAGTAACAAACTTTACAGCTGGTATTGAAAATTCTCCAACAGAATTATTATGGCAATTTCACTTAAATCGTGCCATCGCACTAGATTTTATTGAAAGTGATTACAAAATCGAAGATTTAAAAAACCTAAACTCAAAGGTTTATTATAATTACCATCAAATTTTTGAAAAGTCCAAATATGATAAGTCAATAGAAGATTTCTCAAAAGCCATTGAACTAAATCCATCTTACCCCACTTATTTTGGAAGAGGTAAAATTTACAAAAAACTAAAGCACTATCCTGAGGCAATTGAAGACTTCTCAAAAGCTATTGAATTGAACGAAAAATTTGCTGATGCCTATCAAAATAGGGGTATTATTTATTGTGAACTTGGCCTCTTAGCTGAAGACAAATTTAATAACCGTAAGCGCTTACTTTATTTTGAACGAAGCAGTTCAGACTTTGATAGAAGTATTGAATTAGAACCCAAGAACCCAATCTTTCGAACCAATAGGGCTAAGTTTTATAATATACAGGAAAGCACGACAGTGCTATCAAAGAAAGTAATAAAGCCATTAAAATCAATAGCAATCTATCCGCAACGCATTCAGAACTAGGGCTAGCATTAAACAAAACAGACAAACATCTAGAGTCAGTTCAAGCATATTCCAAATCTATAGAAATAAACCCAAAGAATATTACCTCATTTATCAATAGAGGTTTAATTTACAAAGACAATCTGAACAATTTCCGGAAGGCCTTAGAGGATTTTAATAATGCACTTTCATTAGATGAAAATAATATAAAGGTATTGATGAATAAGGGAATTCTTTTAGCCGAAAATATCAAGGAATATGTATCGGCAATAGAGGTGTTTTCACAAGTTTTATCATTGAATAGCTATGTGATGGACGCTTATCATTATCGTGGCTTTTCATACTTTTATGACAATCAATTTGAAAAAGCAAAAGAGGATTTTTCAATACTACTTTCTCAGAACCCGAACAACTGGAAACTTCTTTTCTATCGGTCCCTATGTTTTAAGGAATTAAAACTGAAAAATTATTATATGGAGGATTTCATAAAAGCTGGTGAGCTTAATCCAAATCTTCCTAGTTGGATTGAAGAAAATAAGAGGAACTAAAAATTCAATTAGCAATTCTATGTCCAATCTTAATAAATTGTTTATAGAACGGACCTGGTGTTGTCAGGATACTTAAAATACAAGATAAATCATTGTCACTTCGAGCGCAGTCGAGAACCTAGAAACACTAATAGGTCTCGACTGCGCTCGACCAGACAAACATCATATGACCCTATAGAAACACACACATGAAATTTTACTATGTCTACATTCTTTTATGTGCCGATGGCCTTACCTATACCGGTATTACAAATAACATAAGCAGGCGATTGAAGAACATCAAAAAGGCTTAAACAAGGATGGCTTTACTTACAATCGGAGACCTGTACACCTCATTTTTCATCAGGAATTCAATGATGTCAATCAGGCAATCTATTTTGAGAAGAAAATTAAAAAATGGAGTGGTAAAAAGAAGATTGCATTGGCAAAGGGAGAATATGAATTATTACAAATTTTAGCAGAATGTCGTAATGCTACACACTCAGATTTTAACCCTGAAAAATAGATTGTTTGACACTTCGAGCGCAGTCGAGAACCTAGAAACACTAGTAGGTCTCGACTGCGCCCGACCAGACAAACAAGCATGCTACACCAGACTATATATAGCCAAGAAAAACTACTTTTGTTTTTATACATTCGTACTCAAACTGTTTTTAAAATGCAACTTACCCACTACCTTCTTCAGCACACGGACCTTCCTCAAAAAAGTATCGAAAACACGGTGGCCCTTTTAAACGAGGACTGTACCATTCCTTTTATTGCCCGGTACCGGAAAGAAAAAACGGGCAACCTAGACGAAGTAGCAATTGGAAAAATAGTAGATTTCAAAGCCCAGTTCGAAGCCTTGGAAAAGCGAAAGGTTACTATTATGAAGACTATTTCGGAACAGGAGCTATTGACCGAAGAACTTCGTACAAAGTTGCAACAGGCCCCCGATTTGGTTACGGTAGAAGACCTGTACCTGCCTTTTAAGAAAAAAAGAAAAACAAAGGCCGAAACTGCCATTAAAAATGGCTTGGAGCCTTTGGCCAAAATTGTTATAGCCCAAAACGCCCGAAATATTGAGGAAACCGCATTGCGTTTCATGAATGCGCAAGTTGAAACTGTCGAAGATGCCTTGGAAGGCGCACGTCATATCATTGCCGAATGGATCAACGAACGTACCGATATTCGCAACCAACTCCGAAACCAGCTAGCCCGTTTCGCCCAGTTGACCACCAAAGTGATCGGCACAAAAAAAGAAGACGAAAAAGCACAAAAGTATCGTGACTATTTTGATTGGAGCGAAGCGCTTAATCGTTGCCCCTCGCACCGGTTACTTGCTATTCTACGTGCCGAAAGCGAAAAATTTATTCGTGTAAAAATCGAGATAGAGGACGACCGTTTTTTGAAACGGATCGAACAACGCCTTGTGAAATCGAACAATGCTTGTGCAGCGCAAATACGTTTGGCCCTGGCAGATGCTTACAAACGTCTTCTCTTCCCTTCGCTTTCAAATGAACTTTTGAAAAAAGCCAAAGAAAAAGCCGATCACGAGGCTATTTCGGTATTTTCCAAAAACCTAAAGCAACTCCTCTTGGGAGCTCCTTTGGGCGAAAAACGAATTTTGGCCATCGATCCGGGGTTTCGCTCGGGATGCAAAATAGTATGTCTAACGGCCCAAGGCGGTTTGGCGCACAATGAAACCATTTACCCGCATGCGCCCCAAAACGATCGAAATGGTGCTATGAAAAAGATAAGCTCGCTTTGCGATGCCTATAAAATAGAAGCCATCGCCATTGGCAACGGCACCGCCTCTAGAGAGACCGAACAGCTGGTGAAACGAATACCGTTTAAAAACCCTTTAGAGGTTTTTGTGGTAAGTGAGGCAGGGGCTTCGATTTATTCGGCCTCAAAAATAGCCCGGGACGAATTTCCGAATTACGATATAACCGTACGTGGATCCGTATCAATCGGGCGACGCTTGGCCGACCCACTTTCCGAACTGGTCAAAATAGACCCCAAGTCGATCGGTGTAGGGCAATATCAACATGATGTAGACCAAACAAAACTCAAAAACTCCTTGGATGTAGTAGTACAAAGCTGTGTAAACTCTGTTGGGGTCAATATCAATACGGCAAGCGTACCCTTGTTAAGCTACGTATCGGGTATTGGGCCAAAACTGGCCGAGAATATTGTGGCTTATCGCAATGAAAAAGGGCCCTTTTTGAATCGGACGGCCATAAAAAAAGTGGCCCGTCTGGGAGAAAAGGCCTATGAACAAGGTGTCGCTTTCTTGCGAATTAAAAATGCCAAGAATCCGTTGGATGATTCTGCGGTACATCCTGAAAGTTATGCAATTGCAAATAAAATGGCAAAAGATCAGGGTAGCAAATTAAACGAGTTGATCGGTAATAAAAAAGTCCTACAGCAAATTAATTTGGAGGCATACTGCACGAAAGATATTGGTTTGCCTACCCTTAA
Organism: uncultured Flavobacteriaceae bacterium; assembly: GCA_938010765.1. Classification (GTDB taxonomy): domain Bacteria; phylum Bacteroidota; class Bacteroidia; order Flavobacteriales; family Flavobacteriaceae; genus Pelagihabitans. Next base: position 5,152 of record CALLVX010000008.1, read on the forward strand.
GGATATCTTGGCCGAACTTGAAAAACCAGGATTGGATACAAGGGAAAAGGCCAAGGTATTTACCTTTAACCAAGACATACGGGCCATTACCGATCTGAGGGAAGGGCAACTATTGCCAGGCATTGTAAACAACATCACCAACTTTGGTTGTTTTGTAGATATCGGCATTAAAGAAAGTGGCCTAATTCATGTTTCTAACCTATCTGACACTTTTGTAAAAGATGTAAGCCAACATGTGCACCTACACCGGCAAATTATCGTTAAAGTATTGAGTATTGATGTTCCCAGAAAACGAATACAGTTGAAGCTTCACAAACAATAAGCAATCCAAATCTTGTAACGGACCGAATACCCATGTGATTTTTAGGCATTGTGGTTCCTTCAAATTAACAGTATACGATTATACTTACTAAGTATTAGAAATATAATAGCTATATGTAATCTGAATTTTCCTATCTTTCTACCCCCTCATCATTTTTAGTTACAGAAATTCTGTGCCTTGAAAATGCATAGCATTGCGACCACAAACCGACTTTTTTAGCGATGAATAAATTCAAAACCAGCCAACAACTTATTAAGCATCTCGAAATATCAACATGGAGAGAAAACAACCATGAAGAATGCAAAAATCTAGTTCAACTTTTAAAACATTCACTATACCAAGACAAAACAAATTTTGACATCTTAACCCAAAACATGAGTGAAGGCTTGGCTCAATGCGAAATTATCTGCGATTCAGATGGCATTCCATATGACTATAGATTACTATCGGTCAATAAAGCCTTTGAAACTCAATCGGGTATTGGAGCCGATAAAGCCGTAGGTAAGACGATACTTGAAATTTTTCCGGATATAGAAAAGTTTTGGATCAAATTTTATGGTGAAGTAGCGCTTACCCAGCAATCGAATTCTATAACCAAGTATAATCACAATACCAAAAGGCATTACGTTTCTAGGGCATTCTCTTCAACCAAAGGAGAGTTTACTATGTTATTTAAAGATATTACTGAAAGTATAGCATTGGAGGCCGCCAATTTAGAAATCATAAAAAGTCATGAACAAAATTCGGCAGTTTTAGCGAACATGCAAGAAGGCTTTGCCCATTGCGAGATTATCTGTGATGCAACGGGCAAACCTACAGACTACAAAATTTTGGAAGTAAACAAGGCGTATGAAGTACAGACCGGTATCAAATCGAAAGATATCGTCGGAAAAACAATGTTGGAAATTTTTCCCGACATTGAGAAATCTTGGATAGAAATCTATGGCCGTGTAGCCTTATCCAGGAAACCGCATTCATTTATAAACTTCAACCACAATACCAAAAGGTATTACCAAACCAATGCCTTCTCACCTGAGAAAGGGCAATTTGCCTTATTTCTTAGAGACATTACCGATCTTGAAACCAAAAGAATAGAATTAGAAGAAGCCTCTATAAAAGCCGAGGAAAACGACCAATTGAAATCCGCATTTCTAGCAAATATGTCGCACGAAGTTAGAACCCCTATGAACGCTATTCTAGGATTCTCAAGTCTTTTAGAAAATGAGGCCGTTAGCGAGGAGGATAAAAAAACCTGCCTAAAAATGATCAAATCTTCTGGCAGTAGACTGTTAACCATCATATCAGATATTGTAGATATCTCTAAAATAGAAGCAAAACAGCAAAAACTAACTCTTCTAGAATGCAATTTAAACCATCTTTTTGACGAGCTTCTGAGCAGGTATTCGGTTTTAAACGCGAACCCCAATATTACATTGGAAATAGAAAAAGGGTTCCCGAGCGATACCTTTATAATTATAACCGATGAGACACGATTAAATCAAATACTTTCTAACTTAATCGAAAACGCTTTGAAATTCACAATTCAAGGTAAGGTCGTTTTTGGCTATACTTTAAAGGGCAAGCATTTACAATTTTACGTAAAAGATACTGGGATAGGTATTAAAAAAGCAGATCAAAAAATAGTTTTTGAAAGGTTTGGACAAGTTAAAAATAAGACTAGCGCCGTCGCAACAGGTACCGGTCTCGGCATTCCTATCGCAAAGGGCCTGATAGCACTATTCAAAGGGTCTATCTGGCTTGAATCGACACCGAAAAAAGGGTCTACTTTTTACTTTAGTATCCCCTATAAATCGCCAGATAATCCTATCAAAAAGGGCACATATAAATACACTATTTTGATTGCCGAAGACGATGATGTCAATTTTCTTTTGTTAAATCTATGGTTAAATCTTGATTTCAATGTAATTAGAGCGGTAAATGGTATGGAAGCCGTGCAACTGTATGAAACAAACAATTCAATTGATCTGATTATAATGGATATTCGAATGCCTGAAATGAACGGGATTGAAGCGACCAAGGAAATTCGAAAAACTGATATGCTCATACCTATTATAGCGCATACTGCCTATGCTTTAAACGAGGAATCTTTATTAATAAAAAAAGCTGGTTGTAATAAAGTGCTTATTAAACCCATTACAAGAGATGATCTTTTAGTTGTTTTATCCGAATACAACATTACCATCTAATACCTTTGTAAGGAATTTAGTTTCAAAAGAAGTATCCTTCCGTAGCCATGCTTTGCAACTCAAAAAAGGTTACAAATGGTCGAAAAATATCTGATTTTCGCTTAAACATAAAAAGTTCAAACCACTTCAATGCTCAAAATAGCTTACCATCCGATTTACAAACATCCTTTACCCGAAGGGCATCGCTTTCCTATGTTAAAATATGATCTTTTGCCCAAACAATTGCTTCATGAAGGAACTTGTAGTAGTGACAATTTCTTTGAACCGGAAATTCCCAATGATAAGTATGTAGTTGCCGTCCACGACCCAGAATATTTTTATGATTTATTGAACATTAAGATACCTCCGAGAGTGGCTCTAAAAATCGGATTTCCTCTTACCGAAGATTTGGTACAAAGAGAACGTATCATTGCAGATGGCACCATGAAAGCCTCTGAATTTGCATTTACACACGGCATTGCCATGAACATTGCCGGGGGCACCCACCATGCCTACACCAACAGAGGGGAAGCCTTTTGTATGCTGAATGACCAAGCTATAGCCGCCCGCTACTTGCAGAAGAAGGGGCTGGCAAAAAAAATACTAATTGTCGACCTCGACGTGCATCAAGGAAACGGTACGGCAGAAATTTTCCAAAACGACTCTACGGTTTTTACCTTTTCTATGCATGGTGCTGGGAACTACCCCTTTAAAAAAGAGCGATCCGATTTAGACATTCCCCTTGAAAAAGGAACTTCCGATGAGCAGTATCTTTCTATTTTAATAGAAACACTTCCAAGACTTATCGATACCGAAAAACCAGATTTCATATTTTATCTATGTGGGGTAGATGTCATCGCTACCGATAAGCTCGGCACTTTGGGCTTAACAATCGAAGGGTGCAGACTGCGCGATGAATTTGTATTGAATACGTGCTTTCGGTATCAAATACCTGTTCAGTGCAGCATGGGTGGTGGATACTCTCCCGACATTAAAAAAATCATAGATGCCCATGCGAATACCTTTCGTACTGCACAGCAGATTTTCTTTTAAGTGGAAAGGGTGCTATCGCATAAATTCGTATTTTCCCAAGGAACCATTCATTTAATTTTTTATGATGTCTGTCAAAAATTCCATGCTGAGTGTCTTTATATTGTTTGGTACATATGCTTGCAAGGAAGAACAAAAAGACGCTGTTCAAAACACTCATGTGAATTCAGAGGTAACTACTCGGGCAAAAATCAAATTGATATTTGATACCGACGCCAATAATGAATTAGATGACCAACATGCGCTTGCTTATCTGCTTCTGAACGGAGATACGTTCGATGTACGCGCCATTACGGTAAATGCAACTAGGAACGGCGAAGGAATACAAGGTCATTACGATGAAGCCGAAAGAATAATGCAATTGTGTAATTTAAAAGACGCTATACCTCTATTAAAAGGGGCCAATGGCAACTTCCAAGAAATAGCCGAAAACTTCGACGTAACAACGTATGATGGGCAAGAAGGAGTCGATTTTATTTTGGAAGAAACGAAAAAGGATTCTGTAATCATCGTAGCCGTAGGTAAGTTGACCAATATAGCATTGGCGCTCAAAAAGGATCCCAGTTTTGCCGAACGAACCAAAATTATATGGTTAGGCAGCAATTATCCAGAGCCTGGTGAATACAATCAAAATAATGACACCATTGCAATGAACTATATACTGAATAGCACTATACCCTTTGAAATGGTTACCGTTCGTTACGGAAAACCTTCGGGCACCGATGCAGTTGCCGTTACCAGGACAGAGATAAACGAACGAATGCCAGGCTTGGGGCCTAAGGCAAACCAGTCAATTATTGGAAGACATGGCGGCACTTTCAATACTTTCGGAGACTATTCGGTAAATTTGTTCGAACATATTTTTGACCATTTATCGGACGACAATCCCAAAAAGTCACGCCCTCTTTTTGATATGGTTGCCCTAGCCATTTTAAAGAATGCTTCTTGGGGTGAAACAAAAACCATCCCGGCACCTGTTTTAATCAATAACGAATGGGTAGAGCGCCCAAATAATATGCGAGCAATTATTCTCTGGGAAAATTTTGAAAAACGGCCTATTCTAAACGACTTTTTTGAAACCATCAAAAATCCTATTGCCATTGAAACTACCAAATAAACAACAAAGTATTTGAACATTTAGGTCCAAACATTTATCTTTTTTCCACCCATTAAATAACCAAAATATGAAATCACTTCTTTGTATTTTTTTATTTTGCTTTACCCTAAGCATGACTGCACAGGATTCTTTAGGCAACAAATTTTCTCAAACCCGATGGCAAATGGCCAAATATGACTTGGGGAATGTTTTTAAAGGGGTGGGGTATGCCTATAGCAGGCCTTTTCATTGGAAAGGACGGCAATGGAACGATTTAGGAGTCACCGTCTTATTCACAAGTGGCGCCTATTTGGTCGATGCACCACTCAGTGATTATATGAGAGGTATCAAGGAAGACGTGCCGAAAGTGATTCGAGATTATGGCTTTGAATATGGCAGCCCTGCAAATAATTATATGATTACGGGAGCCGTTTACCTAACCGGGCTCATTATACGTGACGAGAAGTTAAGACGTACGGGAGTACTCCTTATCTCATCTGCAACAGCCGCAGGACTATTACAACAATTTTTAAAATCTGCCGTTGGCAGGGCCCGACCTTTAAGTGGTTATTCCAAGGATACATATAATCCCTTATGGGCTGGTGACAAGGATTTTCATTCGTTCCCTTCTGGTCATGCTATTCTAGCGATGACCAACGCCCATGCCATTGCCAAGCAGTTTAAAAACAAATGGGTAAAGGGCGGCATCTATACCTTAGGTGCAATTCCTGCAGTTTCTCGTCTTTGGGAAGGGAAGCACTGGCTTTCAGATGTAACCCTTAGTTTATTCGTCAGTATTTTTACAGTGGAAGCAATAGACCGCTATTTAAACAGCAAGTATGATAAAAAATACAATGACAATGCAAAGAAGGTCAGCTACGATCTCAACTTCGGTCCAGGCCAAATAGGTATAAGCATGCGCTTTTGAACTCGATTATGATCTTACATGATGCACTTGTTGTTTTTTTAAACCTTCACAGAATTAGCGCACTAGAAGATAAAATAGGTAGACAACACCAAGACCGTTATCAGAATACCGACTATAGTTGCATACTTCCATGGTGTGGTATCTATCACATCGGTAGTTTCCGGAACATAAATATCCTGTTTTGGCTTCACCATACCCACCACAAGCATAATAATAATGTTCACTACAAAAAGAATACCCATTATATGTAGAAAATGTGGGTAGGCATTCGCTTTGATCAATGCCAATTCTCCAGCATCTGTAATCCCCTGAAGTTTAGCATCTGCCAAAGCGGTGGCTATTTGATTTGGACCTATAAACAAAAGACTGATAAGATACATGAGCACCCCACCTATTAATACGATCTTCGCACCAATGGCCGGCACTTTCTTGGTCAAGATACCCATAACGACTACCGCCAGAATAGGCACACTCAAACTACCCAAAGCTTGCTGAATATAAGAGAAAAGTCCGTCTGGGGCATCTCCAATAAAAGGGGCGATAGACATCGAAATGATTGCCAAACCAAGGCCAAAGAATTTCCCTGCTTTTACCGTCTGTTGTTCAGAAGCTCCCTTATTAAAGAACTTTCTATATAAATCAAATCCGAATAGTGTGGCGCTACTGTTCAATAGACTATTAAAAGAACTCAATACAGCACCAAACAATACCGCGGCAAAAAAACCTAGGAGCCCAGCCGGCAAAACACGACGAACCAACTCGGGATATGCTGCATCTGCATCGTTCAATTCACTTCCGAACATGTGCCATGCAATTATACCGGGAAGGACGACTATAATGGGAATCAAAAACTTAACAAAGGCCGCCAGCATCATTCCTTTTTGTCCTTCAGCCAAACTTTTGGCCCCAAAAACGCGTTGCAAGATAGATTGATTAGTTCCCCAATAATACATTTGGGCAATCATCATTCCCGTAAATACTGTCCCGAAAGGAATCGAGGAAGTAGCACCTCCTACTACATTAAATTTTTCTTGATTTTCGGTCCAAACCGCACTTAAACCATCTAATACGCTACCATCGCCAATCATAGACAAACTAAAATAGGGTATCAGCAGGCCGCCAACTAGTAAACCAATGGCATTTATAAGGTCAGAAACCGCCACAGCTTTTAGACCGCCAAAAATAGCATATACGATTCCGATCAAGCCAATACTCCATACACATATCCAATACATGGCTGTTTCGGAAATTCCGAGTAAGGTTGGCAGTTCGAACATCGTAATAAAAGCCTTTGACCCTGCAAAAAGAATGGTAGGTAATAAGACCACACCGAATGCTATCAGAAACAATACAGATAGTATTGCTTTCGTATTTTCATCGAAACGCTCCTGAATAAACTGAGGAATGGTGGTAATACCCCTTTTCATATACTTCGGCAAAAACCACACTGCGGTCAGTACCATGGCGATAGCCGCAAGAGTCTCCCAGGCCATTACCAAAATACCTTCGGTAAAAGCCTGCCCGTTCAAGCCTACGATTTGTTCTGCGGAAAGATTGGTCAGCAATAAAGAGCCCGCAATCGTAATCGCCCCCAAACTTCTGCCTCCTAGATAATAGCCGTCGGCAGAACTTTCATCTGTCTTACGAGTGGCAAACCATGCAACAACTGCCACTAAAAGAGTAAAGCCAATAAAAGAAATAATTGAAAGCATATTTTTTGATTTCGGTTGGTTATTAGTTCATTTTTGATTTTTTTGAAACCTAGAAACGGCTCACCAAAAAATCATCCTATTTCTGCAAATACAAAGGCACGGCCCCTAAAATAGCACATACAACATTAGTGTGTGCAATTTCTTCCTAAAATTATTATATAAATTCAAGAAAAAAAGGTTTTTATAGCCATTTGTTATATTCCCATTGGGATCTGCAAAATATAAGCCAATTTGGTAGTGAGCGTAAGACATCGTTGCTACGTTACCGCTTTTTGTTTTTTGAGCATAACAATACCACATGGGGGTACTGCAATAAGCAATACTCCTTTTGAAAGAACAATTGTCTTTTCGGCAACCAAGTTACCCTGACAATCAAATATAGACCCTTCAAATGAACCTAAGTCTTCGGAACACTTTAAAACAAGCTCCTCAGCTATCTGTGCGTTCAGAAGATGTATATCGTTAGTGCTTTCGGTAATAGGAACTATGAATTCATCATGAACACCAATGATAGTAACTTCGTCCTTTGTAACTTTCTGTAGTGGATAATTGGCCAAGGGTTTTGTAGGGACAAAATTCCCTTCGGTCAAGACAGCTGCATACGTATTCCAGTAGCTAGTGTAAAACTTGACCATCTGCTTATGGGAAGCAGGAATATCTTTCAACAATACAGATAATTGCGGGACTCCGAACAAGGTATTCACCAATTGCAAAGCTGCCACCTCTACAGACTCTTCCCGGTGCCACGTTATCATATCGGCATGTACTGCCGTATTTCCACAAAGCATTCGAATGTCGGCGATGCGAACACGATTCATTGTGGCATCACCTGGGCAATCAAATGCGCGAAGCATATTTCCGTATTTCCTCATTGCGGGACCAATGTATCTTTGTCTAAATTCAATAAATACTTCTGGGTTTATTGCCCTTAACTCGTTCCCAACATCAGTCATGAGGCGATCTACGGCATCATTAATCGAAGCATAGTCCCGCCCATCTTTCTGCCCCAAAGGGGTCTCTGGGTAGAGATGAAAGTCATCTATAAAATCGAGCTTAAAACCATCTAGGTTCCATTCTTTCAAAGCACGCACGTAAATATCGATCAAGTAAGAGCGTACTTCGGGGTATCGCGGATCAAACACTGGTGCCCAACGGTGATCCTCTGTCAAGAACTTGCCTTTAAATTGTTGATATGCTTTTGATTTGTTTCCGCAAAATGGAACCGAATACCAAAGGGCGACCTTCATTCCCGTTTCGTGCAATTGCGAAACATATTCCGCCATATTCGGAATTCGATCCGGCGTCCAATCACCGGTGTAATCATACCCTCTATTAGTATCTTTTGTTTGCCAACCATCATCAATAATTACTGCCCGATACCCTAGGTCATAGGCACTTTGACATTCCTCCAAAAGAAGTGACAGGTCTAAATCTTGGTGAAATTGATACCAAGTAGAGTACAGAGGCTGTCTGGCAACCGCAGGAACGTATGCCGGTTTAAGTGCCTCAAAACTTTCCCACCATTTTGATACTGCTTTTAGTTGGTTCGAAAAGTGTGAGCCCGTATAATCGAACCGCAGTTGCGCTTGGAAATTCTCGATGGGTTGTTCTAGCTCTGAAAAAAAAGTGATATGACAATAAAAGTAATTATCTTCCTCTCTAAGGCGTGCGTTTAGTTCAAGTTTGTTAATGGCGTTAGAACAAGCAAAGGTGAGTACATTACTATCGTCATTTCCAAAAAGGCTTATTACCGGAGCATCAATAGAAATTCTTGACTCCATATGGTCCAACTCCCAGTCGGCCTGAATTCGTTTTGAAAAATCAGCAGTTGGTTTCCAAACTCCTTTTACATTCAGCGCAGGCACACGCCATTTAAGTGTAATAGGCTTTGGGAACAAAGGTGCATCACTGCTCACCTCAAAATTATACACCACTACGCCATCTTCCCTATACAATTCATCCAAAGAGGTTCTAACACCTGCTTGAACACCTTGCACCTCAATCTCACTTATAGGTTTCGCCAAAATATTGATCATCTGTTATATTTTTCACTGCCATATAAAATCAAAAATAAACATAAAATAATTTGATTAGATTGTCGATTTATGTCTATTTAACTAAATAAAAGCCAAGTGATCAAACTCACTTGGCTTCTCCAAACTTGGTAAACTAACTTAATTCAAACAATTACATATTATAAAATTTAGCATTTTCACTCTTGTCGGCCGAATCGTCGACCACCGTTTTGGATAAAACGGCTCCTCATCCAAGGGGAAATGCTAAAATGTACTATGATATACTATGCTAGTAGGCAAAATTACTACAAAAATTAATTTATCAAAAAAAATCATGTTAAAAAATTGATATAAACACTATTTTATTTTTCCTTTTGTATTTATCCCTAGCATTACCTTGTTTTCAATATAGCTAAGAAACAAGTTTCTATACACACTTAAAGAGGAATTTCTTAAACCTACCACTTTTCTCTATCAGTACCACCAATCTCATTTTAGTAAGAATTTGCCTACATATAGTAATCGTTCAATACAATTAGAGTTTTTTTGTTAAATAATCAATTTTTTATATAATATTTTCAGAGTATTGTTTTTTTACATTACATTTGTTCGGTAGCATAGTGTATCATAGAACGCTCGTTCTGGCAAATATGCTTTACTATTTAGACTGTTTATCAAGATTAACTAACTTAAACTATTTGATTATGGAACAAAGCTTCTCAAAGCGAAATAAACCGAAGGCACTCTGCCTGACATTTATTTTGACACTTTTCTTTGGAGTACAACTAATGCATGCTCAAAGTACTATCTCGGGTACTGTTTCAGATGCTCAAGGCCCATTGCCTGGTGCAAGTGTGGTCGTCAAAGGAACCTCGGTAGGTGCAGTTTCGGATTTTGATGGCAACTACACCATCGCAGCCGAAGCCGACGCGACAACCTTACTATTTTCTTATGTAGGATTCGCCACTCAAGAGGTCGAAATTAACGGCCAAACGACTATTAATGTAACGCTGATCGAGGATGCTCAAGCATTGAGCGAAGTAGTGGTTGTAGGTTACGGCACTCAGAAAAAAGGAAATCTTACCGGTGCGGTAGGCTCTATAGATGCTGACAAAATTGCTTCCAAACCTATTACTAGTCCTGACCAAGCTTTGGCTGGGACGATTGCAGGGGTAAACATTGCCAATAGAAGTGGTGATCCGGCCGCCCCCATCAATGTTCGTATACGTGGGGTAGGTTCTCCCGGTGTCAATGACCCACTATGGGTGATTGATGGTATTCCATTGGTACAAACCACCAATATTACCGTAAATACATCGTCCACTACCGATTCGAATCCTTTGGCAAGTTTAAATCCAAACGACATTGAATCCATCACTGTCCTTAAAGATGCAGCATCTGCGGCTATTTATGGAGCAAGAGGTAGTAATGGGGTAATCATAGTGACTACAAAACGTGGCAAGAGTGGTGCTGCTAAGATGACGTATAGTGGCTATACCGCCTTTAGTAGATTGCGCGAAAAAATAGATGTGTTAAACGTAGATCAATATATTGCAATTCAAAACGAACTAGGGCGTGACTACTCTGCCTTTGCCAATAGCCCAAATGTAGATTGGCAAGATGAGTTCTTTAAAACAGGTGTTGTCCAAAGTCACAATGTGAGTGCTAGTGGCGGAAATGAAAATGCCAATTACTATATTTCAGGAGGGTATTTGAATCAAGAAGGTATCGAGCAAGCTCAAGGATTTGAGCGTTACTCTTTAAAAGCGAATTCAGATTTCAAAGCTGGTAAAAGCTGGAAATTCGGTCAATCACTATCTATAAGCCATTCAGATCGTCAAGTACAATCTGAAGGTGGTGGCGTGAATTCAGCAGGCATCTCCCTTGGGAACGCACCTTACTTTCAACCCTTCGATCCGAACGGCCCTTTAGGCTACAATATTGAATCAATTGCAAATATTGGATCTGGTAATGGCTCTACCAACACCCTTTGGAGAAACGATCCTAGAGTAAATCTTACAACCATAGAAACACGTCAAATACTTGGTAATTTCTATGCAGAACTAACGCTAGCCAAAGGGCTAAAAGCAAAAGCCTCCGTTGGTGTAGACCACGTTACAGGAGAAGGGCTAGTAAACCAGACTCCCGCTAATTTCAACGGTACAGGTACACGACAATCATTAAGGGTACAGAACCTTGCCAAGCAGTTCACAATAACCACGGGAGCTACCCTTTCCTACGATACCACGTTCGGTGAGTCACATAACTTTTCTGCATTGATCGGTTTCGAACAAACAAAATTCACTTTTGATAAGATAAGGGTACAGGGAACCGATATTTTCAATCCAAATTTCGCATCCACAAGCCTCAACTCGACCGCTACGCAGGAAGCTGACCTTTGGACACTACAAGGATGGCTAGGACGTATCAACTATGATTATGAAGGAAAGTACCTAGCGACCATCAACTTCAGGCGTGATGCTAGTTCAAGGTTCGCCGAAGGCAGCAGAACAGGTATCTTCCCCTCTGTATCTCTTGGATGGAGAATATCGTCGGAAGACTTTTTCAATACTGATGGTTTTGTAAATGATTTAAAACTAAGAGCCGGTTGGGGACAGATAGGAAACCAGCAAACACCAGATAGCTTTCCCTTCTTAAGTGCATTAGAGAGTAATATCTTCTATGTTATAGGAGATAGTCAAAACGTAATACGCGCCCCAGCACCAACAAGATTTGCTAATACAAGTCTTGGATGGGAAACAAGTTCTCAAATAGATATTGGTATTGATGCCAGCTTGCTGCAAGGTAAAATGTCGGTAACGGCAGATTATTATAAGAAATCTACTGAAGATGTATTGGTTTCTGTTCCATTACCAAGTGTTTCTGGGTATTTCTTTGGATCCGATTCTAACCTTGGAGAAATCGAAAACTCTGGTTTTGAATTCTCAGTGAACTACAATGGTTCAGCAGGAGATGATTTCACATATAATATTGGTGGCAACATTACTACGGTAAAGAATGAGGTAACCGATTTAGGGGATGTGACTGCCATCAACTCCGGTATTGGGGGAGCACAAACCCATAGAACCATTGTAGGTGAAAGCCTAGGTCACTTCTATGGATACCAAACAGATGGCCTTTATCAAAATGCAGCGGAAGCGGCAGCGGCCTTACCAGATGCTTCTTCAACTGGTGCAGAGCCCGGAGATATTCGTTTTGTTGACACCAATGGCGATGGCACCATCGATCCAAGCGATAGAACAATTCTAGGAAGCCCTATACCAGATTTTTTCTACGGGATGGATTTCGGTGCTAACTACAAAAACTTCGATTTTTCAATGGTGCTTAGAGGTGTAGGTGGCATTCAAGTCTATAACGCTGCACGAGCCGGCCGGGAAGATCTTCAAGGTTCCGGAAACCAGAGTGCGCGCGTATTAGACCGTTGGACCGGGGAAGGAACTAGCAATAGTATTCCAAGATTAACATTGAACGATCCAAACGGAAATAACCGCTACTCGGACAGATGGATTGAAGACGCTGGTTATCTTCGTATTCAAAATCTCCAAATTGGGTATAGTCTATCTCCAGATAAATTAGACAAATGGACCAGCGGTTTTGTAAACGGCATACGCCTGTATGTAGGTGCGCAAAACCTGGCAACCTTTACCAACTACCTAGGCTGGGATCCTGAAGTAACACGTGCACAAAGTTTCCAGAAGGGACCCAATGCATTGGCAACAGGTCAAGATGGCGGCGGTGGCCCTGCCCCAACTACCTATCAAGTAGGTTTAACCGTCAACTTTTAAAAAAAACTCAAAAAGCAATTAATCAAATAGAATATTGGTTATGAAAAAACTAAAATTATACATACTTGCAATAGCTATTTGCTCCTTCGCTTCTTGTGCGGACGAGCTCGACCTAGCACCCTTGGATAGGGTAACACCGGATACTTTTTACAAAACGAGAGCCGATTTTGATGGCGCCATTTTTGCTTCTTATTCTTCCTTACAAGATTTCTACGGCACCAGTACCGAGACCCTTGGTGAAACTGGTGAATATTGGAAAATTTCGATGATTATCACCGATGATGCCGAAGTAGATGCCAACTCCCCGGATACAAAGACAAGGGCGGCAGATAATCTTCAAGTTACTTCTGTTGATGTAGCGTTCCAGGCGGTTTTCGGAGAAATTTATGAAGGTATCCTTCGCGCCAACTTAGTATTGGAAAACCTAGACCTCGAAAATGAGCTAACCGCCGAAGATAAAACAGTATTGAATGCCGAAGCAAAATTTCTTCGGGCTTTCTATCATTTTCAGGCCTTAAAACTGTTTGGTGAAGGGGCGCCCATTGCAGCTGCAGTAGGGAAAGACCTTTCAGATCTTGCTCTTCCAAATGCAGAACCAGGCGCATTGTATGCACAAATCTTAGCCGATTTTGGTGAGGCTGCCGCAGGTTTGCCAGAACAATGGGACGGTGGCAATACGGGTAGAGCTACCGCTTGGGCAGCAAAATCCTTTATTGGAAAAGTGAACGTATTCAAAAAAGATTGGCCAACGGCCATTACCGCCATCGCCGATGTAGTTGACAACGGCCCCTACAGTCTGGTAAGTTCGTACGATGATGTCTTCGCCTATGACAATGAGAACAATTCAGAATCAATTTTTGAAATTCAGTATGGCGGACCATTTTCAGATGATAATATCTGGGTATTCGATGACAACCATAGTGAAAATTTCAAAGCTTCTCAAGGATCTGGTAGAGCTTGGTATTGGGATCCCGCAAACGGAGCCCCAGCGCAAGCTCAAGGTTGGTTCATTCCTACTCAGGATTTAGTAGATGCCTATGAACCGGGCGATCCACGCCTTGCCTCGGTAGTATACCAGACAGGTGACACCTATTATAAAATAAGCCCAGGTGGTGTTCTAAATGTAATTCCTTATGATCCTACCTGGTCATCGAACGGCCTTTCGTTGAAAAAGTACCGCGGTGAAAGAAATATGGTCCCGGCGAACTACTCTTCTAATGGCGTAGGCGACTTCAACAACGAACGTTGGTTCCGTTTTGCAGAACTAAAGTTATTATATGCAGAAGCTTTGATATTAGGAGGTGGTAGTGTAGCCACTGCAATTCAGCAAATTCAAGATATTCGTGATAGAGCAGGTATTGCCACTCCAATGGATCCAGATCCGCTGACGGCAATGATGAACGAAAAACGTTTGGAAATGGCATTTGAACCACATCGTTGGTTCGATATTGTACGATGGGATTTAGGTCCGACTATTTTTGGCCCAAACTGGGACCCCAAGCTAGTGGTATTCCCATTCCCTCAATCGGAAATCGATCGTGCAGGCGGTATCTTAGATCAAAATACGGGATACTAAGCTAAAAAGGTTCAATTTATTATTTTATAGGGAATCCAATCTTTTAGGTTGGATTCCTTTGTATAATAAAACGGGTAATCGCTCATTAATTTTCATTCATTTTAACAGCTAAAATCAAAGAAAAATCATATTCATTTGGGACCTACTCAGTACTTTTGCCCTATGGGGATTATGAACTATTTACTTAAAAAAAGGAGCACTGCTATTTTCTGGCTGACCTTACTTCTAATTACCTCTTGCCAAAAAAACCGATCCTTGTTTGAATCGATCCATTCGGATGACAGTGGTGTCGACTTTGCCAATACACTGCAGTATAACGATTCGTTAAGTGTATTAGAATTTGAATATATGTACAATGGTGCCGGAGTGGCCGTAGCCGACTTTGACAACGATGGTTTGCAAGACATATATTTCTTGGGAAATATGACCAGCAACCGCTTTTACAAAAACTTGGGAGATTGGAAATTCAAAGACCTAACGGAAGAAACAGGCGTCGGAACCACTAATTGGTCTAACGGGGTTGCCGTAGTAGATATCAATCAAGACGGGTATCAGGATATCTACGTTTGCCGAGGTGGCCCAAGGGGATCTAAAACATCCCAACGTGCCAACCTGTTATTCATTAACAAAACAGCAGAGAAAGGTACCTTGGCATTTGAAGAAAAAGCAGCTAAGTGGGGCCTTGCCGATATTGGATATTCAGTTCAATCAACTTTTTTCGATTATGATTTGGATGGAGACCTGGATTTGTATGTCTTAAGTAATGATTTGGTCGACTTCAATCGCAATATATCGCGCCCGAAAGATAGATCCGGAAAAGCACCTTCCGTAGATAAGTTATTTCAAAATAATGGCGATGAAACTTTTACCGATGTGTCTGCCACAGCCGGGATTCTAATCGAAGGTTTCGGCCTAGGGGTCGAAGTATGCGATATCAATACCGATGGATGGCCAGACATCTATGTTTCGAACGATTTCCTCACAGATGACCTCCTCTACGTAAATCAACAAAACGGCACTTTTATAAATGAAAACAGTACTTATTTTAAGCACCTCACCTACAACGGCATGGGCAATGATATAGGGGATATTAACAATGACGGCCATATGGATGTCGTGGTCTTAGACATGCTTCCACCCGATAGCAAACGCTGGAAATTGACCATGGCAGGAAACCGATACGATGTTTTTGACAAAAGCATCAAAGATGGTTACCAGCCCCAATACATTCGCAACACCTTGCAATTGAACAACGGTAACGGATCTTTCAGCGAAGTAGGGCAAATAGCAGGTATCTCGGCAACCGAATGGAGCTGGAGCGCCCTATTGTTCGACTATGACCATGATGGCTTAAAAGACCTTTGTATCACCAATGGATATCGGCAAGATATTACCAATCTCGATTTTATGGTATATGGAAATCAAGTAATGGCAATGGGTACCGAGGAAGCCAATAGAAAAGATCGTATAGCGGCCTTGAATGAGCTGCCGGGTATTAAAAAACGTAATTTTTTATATAAAAACCAAGGGGATTTCACCTTCGATGATATTTCGGAAGACGCAGGTTTCACGAAAGAAACTTACTCAAACGGCATGGCCTATGCCGACTTTGATAACGATGGGGATTTAGATCTTGTAATAAATAATATTGATGAACCGGCGAGCCTATTTCGCAATACTACAGATAACGCTAAAGAAGCCCGCTACATTAAATTCAAATTCGAAGGAGATACGCCCAATAGAGACGGTATCGGCAGCCAAGTTGCTATTTATTATCAAGGAAATCTTCAAAAACAATACTTTACCCCGTTTCGAGGCTACCTCTCAACTGTTGAAAAATCAGTGCATTTTGGCCTTGGTAGTACCAATGAAATTGACAGTGTAGTCGTGACTTGGCCCGACGGGAAGGTGCAACAAATCGAAAAAGTAGCAACAAACCAAGAAGTTACATTACGCCATTCAGATGCCCAGAGAGTGATAGCGCCAGTACCCTCTCCAAAACAAACGACCTTATTTCAATCCTTAGACAGTACGGGTCTAGAAGTAACTCATATTGAAAATTCGTTTGTAGATTATAAGGTACAACCACTACTACCGCACATGCATTCACGAAACGGACCCGGCTTGGCAGTTGCCGATGTAAATGCCGATGGCCTTGAAGATGTTTATGTTGGTGCCGCAAAAGGGCAAGCCGCTCATCTGCTCTTGCAACAACCAAACGGTTCCTTCGAAAAAAACCAGTTCCCCGATAGCGAAAGTGAAGATATGGGTAGCTTGTTTTTCGATGCCGACAATGATGGGGATAACGACCTCTTTGTTGTAAGTGGGGGGTCTGCAGAAGCGTTGGGAAATTCAACCTATCAAGATAGGCTCTATAAAAACGATGGCAATGGTACGTACACAATAACTCAAGCACTCCCAAAATCTTTGGTAAGCGGATCGGTGGTGACTGCTAGTGACTATGACAAAGACGGAGATCTTGACCTTTTTGTTGGGGGGCGCGTACGCCCAGGTGATTATCCCATGCCTCCTAGTAGCGCTCTTTTAAACAATGTCAGTACCAAGGAGAACATTCGATTTGAAAACGATTCCCAAGATATCAACGAGACCTTCAAGACCCTCGGTATGGTTACCGATGCTTTATGGACCGACTTCAACAATGATTCTTGGCAAGATTTGATCGTAGTCGGGGAATTCATGCAAATACGCATCTTTGAAAATCAACAAGGAACCCTAAGTGAAATCACCAATACAACCGGTCTTCAAAATACTGGCGGTTGGTGGAACAGTATTACCGGCGGCGATTTTGATAATGATGGAGATATAGACTACGTTCTCGGAAATCTAGGCTTAAATAGCAGATACACGGCCAGCGCTTCTGAACCACTTTGTATTTATGCCAACGACTATGATAAAAATGGCCAGATAGATCCCATCATGTGCTATTATATCGATGGAGAAAATCATGTGGCCCATTCTCGCAGCGATCTTATTGATCAGATCAATGCCATGCGTGCTCGTTTTCGCACCTACTCCGATTATGCGGAAAGCTCTTTTGAAGAGTCGTTCCTAAAAGAAGAGATTGCTGCTGCCCATGTAGTTAAAAGTGAAACTTTTGCAAATTCTTATATGGAAAATCTTGGTGCCGGAAAGTTTCGCCTTTCAGAACTACCAAGAAAGGCCCAGATAGCACCCATGTACGGTATGCTGGTCAATGACTATACAGGCGATGGTCATCTTGATTTGTTATCTGTTGGCAACTTTTATAGCGGAGAGGTCTTTTCAGGGCGCTACGATGCTTCGATAGGGTGGCTTTTAGAAGGTGATGGGAAAGGTGGTTTTAAAGCAATCGACGTTGCCAAAAGTGGCTTTTATGTAGAAGGAGATGCGAAGGGGATGGCACAGTTGATTGCCGGTGACCGGCAACTAACATTGGTAGGGGTAAACAATGCACCTTTAGAGGTATTCACCAAGGTTATTGAAAATCGGGTATATCAACCAAAAGCGAATGAACATTCAGCCTTGATAAAATTCAAAGATACTAGTATTCAAAAAGTTGAGTTCTATTTCGGTGGCAGTTATCTATCCCATTCGAGTCGTTCTTTGCTTATTCCTTCCAATGCGGTATCGATACTTGTTTCGAATACTAAAGGAAAACAAACCGAAATTCTACCGTTGCCATGAAGGGTATCAAACTTTTCGGATTAAGCTGCCTGATACTACTTTCCCTATCGTGTAAAGAGGAAAAAGCTACCCGCTTTAAACTACTGGATGCCTCCGAAACCGGAATCGCTTTTCAGAACACCATCAAGGAAAATGATAGTATCAACGTATTTCAATATATGAATGTGTACACAGGCGCTGGTGTGGCCGTTGGAGATATTGACAACGATGGTCTCGTAGACGTCTATTTTAGTGGAAACATGGTCTCCGGAAAACTCTATCGCAATCTAGGGGATTTTAAATTCGAGGACATTACACCCAGTTCGGGAGTCGAAAATAACCGCTGGGGTACCGGCGCTACTATGGTCGATATCAACCAAGACGGACTGTTAGACATCTACATTTGCGTTTCTGGCGGTGCCCAACTATCGGAACGTGCCAATTTGCTCTATATAAATAATGGGGTATCTGCTATAACCGGTAAAACTACTTTTACTGAAAGCGCGGAGGCCTATGGTTTGGCTGACACCCGACAGAGTATGCAAGCCGCTTTTTTCGACTATGATAAGGATAATGACCTCGACATGTATTTGTTAGTAAATCCTGCCGCATACGAATACCAGGTCAATATCAGTAAACCTAGGGAATTGAACGGGCAGTCGGTAAGCAATGACCGTCTTTACCGAAACGAAGGCAACGGAAAATTTGTAGATGTTTCGATGAATTCCGGAGTGCTGATAGAAGGATATGGACTTGGGGTGGGTATTTCGGATATTAATGGTGATGACTGGCCCGATGTATATGTGTCAAACGATTTTATAGGAAATGATATTCTTTACATTAATCAAAAAGATGGTACTTTCAAAGACGAGCTTACTGATCACATTAAGCATACCTCCTATGCTGGCATGGGGAACGATGTGGCCGACATCGACAATAATGGAGAACCCGATATAATAGTGCTCGATATGCGCCCCGAGGATAATGAGCGGCAAAAGTTGATTATCTCCTCTACCGGCTATGACCGCTTTCAATTGATGCTCAAAGCAGGGTACAACCCGCAATACAGCCGTAATACACTACAGATGAACCAAGGCGGCGGCACCTTCAGTGAGGTTGGTTTTCTCTCAGGTATCAGCAGTACCGATTGGAGCTGGAGCCCACTGCTCGCCGATTATGACAATGATGGTTATAAAGACCTGTATGTCACCAATGGCTTTTTAAGGGATCTTGGCGATCTAGATTACATTCATTACCAAGGTATTTATGATACGCCGTTGGGCACCGCAGCGGCCAAAACAGCACAGAAGAAGAAATCGATCAGTGAATTGCCCAAGGCAGATTTAGTCAATTACGCCTATCGCAACAAGGGTGATATGACCTTCGAAAAAGTATCCCAAGAATGGGGCATTCGTGATCAGAGCTGCTCTAATGGTGCCGCCTATGCAGACCTCGACAATGACGGGGATTTAGATTTGTTGGTAAATAACATTGATCGTCCCGCTTTTGTATACCAAAATCAAAGTGAAAAGGATACGGCAAACCATCATATACGGCTATCCCTCAGGGGTAAAAACGGAAATTACCAGGGTATTGGGACAAAGGTGAAGATTACCGTTAAAGATAAAAGTCAATTTTACCAGCATTACCTCAGCAGAGGTTACGAATCGAGCATAGACCCCACCATACACTTTGGATTGGGAAAGGAACAGCAAGTAGATTTGATCGAGGTATGGTGGCCCGATGGCACTTACCAATCCCTTCAAAATGAGAAGGCCGATCAATTGGTGCAAATTCACCAATCAAAAACAGCTCCCAACGCTCCACCAAAACAGGGAACACCCCTTGCCCCCTATTTCAAGGAAATAACCGATAGTATAGGACTCTCTTATCGGCATATCGAAGATGACCTGGTCGATTTTAAACTGCAACCCATTCTTCCGCACATGCATTCTAGAGTTGGTCCCGGTATTGCTGTTGCGGATATTAATTCAGATGGTTTGGAAGATTTTTATATCGGGGGCGCCCACAAGCAATCGGGGAGCCTATTCATACAAAATAACAATGGTAGCTTTACGACCCAAGAAGCCCTTGATCCTGAATTTGAGGACATGGGTTCTTTGTTGTTCGATGCCGACGGAGATGGAGACAATGACTTGTACGTGGTCAGCGGGGGTGTTACAGGTTTGGATGGATCATATCAAGACCGTTTGTATTTAAATGATGGTCAAGGAAACTTTAGTCCTTCCATAGCCTTACCGCAGATTTCGGTAAGTGGCTCTTGCGTAACAGCCAATGATTTTGACAAAGACGGGGATTTGGATTTGTTTGTCGGAGGCCGCGTTTCCCCGGGAAAATATCCGATGCCGGTTCAGAGTTATCTTTTGGAAAACCAAACTAACGGAAACCCGGAAAAAGTGGCTTTCAAAAATAGTGGCCAAAGCGTAAGGGGTTGGGAACAACTAAGCATGGTCACGGCCGCCTTATGGACCGATTATGATAACGACGGATGGACCGACCTCATCGTTGTAGGGGAGTTTATGGGCATTAGCTTTTTTCGCAATGAAAAAGGTACTTTGGTACCCGCTACAGATGCTAGCGGACTTGAAAAAACCGAAGGCTGGTGGAACAGTATCCAAGGAGGAGACTTTGATCAAGACGGCGATATCGATTATATTTTAGGAAACCTAGGCCTCAATACAAAGTATAAGGTCAGTTCCAAGGAACCGCTTTGCATTTATGCAAGTGATTTTGACAAAGACGGACGTATAGACCCTGTAATGTGCTATTATATTGATGGTAAAAACCAATTGGCCCATTCTCGTGATGAGATCATTGGGCAGATCAATGCCATGCGCGCCCGGTTTAAGACCTACCGATCCTATGCTGAAACACCCTTCGACAAGTCGTTTTTACCCAAAGAGCTCAAAAGTGCCCATCTGGTAAAAAGCCATACTTTTGCCAGTAGTTATCTAGAAAACCTAGGGCAAGGAAAATTTCGATTAAACCCACTCCCCCAGGCGGTACAAACAGCCCCGGTCGAAGGCCTTGTGGTAAGCGATATTGATAGGGATGGCAAACTAGACGTTCTGCTAACGGGCAATTCCTATGCCACCGAAGCTGCTACTGGGAGGTACGATGCCCTCATCGGTACCGTACTAAAGGGAGATGGAAATGGAAACTTTAAAAAACTCCCTTTCAAATTAAGCGGTTTCGACCCTCATTTTGATGGTAGCGGACTCGCAGTGCTTAACAATGCAAACGGAAATACCTTGGTTTTGGCAGCGAGCAATAATGGCCCTTTAAACGCCTATCTATTACAAGCATCGGCGGACCACAAAAAAAATCTGGTCGTTGCCAAAGATGCGCAATTTGCGCAGGTAACTTTAAAAGATGGTCAAAAATACAAGATAGAGTTCTATCGCGGTTCGGGTTACCTTTCGCAAAGTAGTCGTAGCCTTCCGCTATCGGAAGCCATAAAAGAGATTCAAATAACTACTACAAAAGGAATTACAAAAACAATATATACAGATGAAGCTATCTATTAACATAGCCCTTATGTTCACCCTTGTGTTTTCGGCCTGTGCTCCCAAACACGACCGAAAAAAGTTGGACACTTATTTTGAAGGAGGTCTATCGGATTACAACCGTCAGTTGACGAATGTTATTGTATCCGATATTTTCACGCCCCCCGTGGCAAGCCGTATTTACGCCTATTCCAATATTGCAGCCTATGAGGGAATCCGGTTTTTAGATTCCACAAAGGCATCCTTGGTTGGCCAGTTAAACGGCCTTGAAAAGCTGCCGCAACCAAACCCCTCAAAGGCCTATTATTACCCTCTGGTGTCTATGGTCGCTTTTACCAATGTTGGGGAAGGCTTGGTATTCGATTTGGAAAAGGCAGACCAGATCGAGCAAGAGATCCTAAAAGAAGTACAGGAAATAGGGATCGACAAAGTTACCTACGAAAACTCGGTAGATTACGGAAAACAATTGGCAAATGCGCTATTACAGTGGGCAGGTACAGACGGGTATCTTCGACGCACCGCACTACCAAGGTTTAGTGTTACCGAAGATCCGGGACGCTGGCGCCCAACGCCACCCGACTATATGGAAGCCATTGAGCCACACTGGAATACCTTACGCCCTTTTGTTTTAGATTCTGCAGGCCAATTCGATCCAGGGCTTCCCACGACTTTTGACACTAGTAAAGAGTCTACATTTTATAAGGAGGCGATGGAAGTATATGAAACGGTAAAACAACTGGATACTACCCAAATAGAAATCGCCAAGTTCTGGGATTGCAACCCGAATATTTCAACTACCAAAGGGCATCTAATGTATTTTCAACAACAGATTTCCCCTGGGGGGCATTGGATCCATATTGCAGCACAGGTATTGGAAGAACAAAAGACAGAGGCCGTTTTTTCGGCAGAAACAATGGCGTTGGCGGCTATGGCGATCGCAGACGGGTTCATTAGTTGTTGGGACCAAAAATACAAGAGTCAGCTTACACGGCCCGAAACCTATATCAATGAATATATAGATCCCGATTGGATGCCTATTTTGCAAACGCCTGCATTTCCCGAGCATACCTCTGGCCATAGTGTTGCTTCGAACGCTGCTGCAACTGTTCTGACCGAATTGTTCGGAAAAGACTATGCCTTTGTCGATGCTACGGAAGTACCCTTCGGGCTCCCCGTCAGAAGCTTTTCCTCTTTCCATCAAGCCTCACAAGAAGCGGCTATTAGCAGGCTTTATGGAGGAATTCACTACAGACCCGCGATCGATTTGGGTATTACTCAGGGCCAATTAGTGGGGAAGCATGTGTTAAAGCGAATTCGGCTTTCGCACCAGTAACCCGACGAAGCCCTTTCAAAAATTAGTTGAATATTCGTAATTTGTAGCTTTACTCGACAATTACAATTGCGATTCTATCGAGCATTTGTGCACAAAAAACCATATTATTACAGAAAACCTCCTGAATTTTTAAATGGAGTTAACCCAAACAGTTCTTGATCAAATACCCATTCGGCACGATGTCGTTTCACAATTCATTTTACTTGGGGTTTTTCAAGGTCTTTTTGTCGGCACTATAATTCTAATTAAGGCAACAAGGGCCGTAATTCCGATAAAATTAATCGGTTATTTCCTATTTGCATTCTGCCTGGTACTTCTAGATGATTATTTGTGTTATACCGGCCTAATGAAGTACACCATTTATTTGAATGATACTTCCGAGCCCTTAGTATTGCTCTGGGCGCCACTTCTGTACCTCTTTGTTCTAAATGTGCTTAAAAAAAAAGAACTACAGTTTCGCACAACTTGGTATCACTTTATGGTGCCTCTTTTATATTGCCTCACGCAAATAGGTTATTATGCGCATCCCGAAGCTGTAAAGATAAATGCGTACATAAGCGCCTATTTCCCTGATATAAAACACCTTTCGACCCCAGACCATCTAAGCTATACATACCAATTGGTAAAAGATGAATTCAGATGGATCTTACTTTCCGTAGGACTCTTTTATACGTTTCTTTCGGCTCGTATTATTTTTAAAAAGACTGACAAAACCCAATTAAAAAAGGTGGTAAAGAAATCAACAAATATCACTTCTCTAGAAATATCTTGGTCGTTTTCTTAACACTCCTCATTATTGCAGGGGCCATTTTCATGAATTTTGACAATGACCTGGGCGATCATTATATCGGAATAGTGCAAACCATGATTGTACTCATTATCAGTTTTATGATATTTTCCGAATCCCGTTTTTTTCAAAAGTCATGGATTACTGACAAATACGAGGCGCTGAACACACAAGCCGACATTTTAAAAATTGAAGATGTAATCCAATTTGTAGAAACAGAAAACTACTACCTCAAGTCAGATGCTTCCTTAAAGGATCTATCTGTACAATTAAATTCAAATGTGAACTTACTATCAAAAGTCATCAATCATCATACCGGCAAGAATTTTAATGAGTTCATCAACGGCTACCGTATCAA
The DNA here is from genome assembly GCA_938010765.1 of uncultured Flavobacteriaceae bacterium. Lineage (GTDB taxonomy): Bacteria > Bacteroidota > Bacteroidia > Flavobacteriales > Flavobacteriaceae > Pelagihabitans. The sequence continues at coordinate 29,511 of CALLVX010000008.1, forward strand.
TCTCTCAAAAAAAAGACTGTTAGACAAAAACTATGCGCATTTGACCATTGCCGCAATTGGGAATTCAGTGGGCTTCAAATCAAAGTCGGCATTTTATAATGCCTTCAAACAACTAACAAACGATTCTCCAAAAGCATACATGCAAAACAACAAAGTGTCCTGAATCATCATTCTGCACAAAATCGCTCCGATTTCGGTCTTCTTGTTCAAATAATTCGATCACTTTTGGGGCATCCTATCAAAACAAAAAAGAAAATGGCACATCGCATATTCGATAAAAAACATCCCCTATTTGGTATTCTTTTTTTTATGATTTTTTCCGTTTCCCAAGGACAAAATCATCAAAACAGTGTGGACACTTTGGAACAGACTGCTTCCTGGTATGCATACGGTGGAGATGCCGGCGGAAATAGGTACGCCAATTCCGATCAAATCAACACGGACAATGTAAAGGACCTAAAATTGGCCTGGACTTTTAGAACTGGTGAATTGGGGCAAGGCAGTCGTATTCAGGAGAAGCTAACTTTTGAGGCAACTCCTATCTTCTTCAATAATATGCTATATCTAAGTACTTCGTACGGAAAAGTTTTTGGTCTAAACCCTACAACGGGTGAAAAAGTTTGGTCTTACGATCTAAAAATAGATCGAAAAGCTTCTTTCTCTGAACTCACTTCTCGAGGTGTATCCTCCTGGACCAATCCAGATCTTAATAAGGGTGAGGAGTGCAAAAAGTGCATCATCCTTGCCACTATAAATTCCAAACTTATTAAACTAGATGCAGATACGGGGAAAGTGTGCCGGGATTTTGGAAAGAAGGGAATCCTAAATTTATACAAAGGGGTCTATGTTCCCGAACCGGGAGACTTTCAAGTGACCTCGCCTCCGCGATCATCAATAATTTGGCCGTTGTAGGCTCTTCTATCGGAGACAACTTTCAAGCGAATACGGGAAGCGGAGTGGTCAGGGCGTTCGACCTAGGAGATGGAACACTTATTTGGACATGGGACCCCTTAGCGGATGCTAGAAAAACCTTTAAAGGTCCAGTAGGGGCCGCCAATGCCTGGTCTATTATTTCGGCAGATATAGAACGCGATTTGGTATTTATACCCACCGGTAGTGCCAGTCCCGATTTTTATGGAGGGTTGCGCCCAGGTGATAATCGTTTTGCAAACTCTTTAGTAGCGTTAAAGGCTTCAACAGGGGAGCTCGTATGGCACTTTCAAACCGTTCATCACGACTTGTGGGATTATGATCTCGCAGCGCAACCTGCCTTGGTGTCTATTCGAAAAGACAATGAAGTCATACCAGCTGTTGTTCAAGCTACCAAAACAGGGAATTTGTTTGTACTGCACCGTGAAACCGGAATTCCAATGTACCCCGTGGAGGAAAGGGCCGTACCAAAATCAGACATTCCTGGTGAGTATACCTCCCCTACCCAACCTTTCTCGACCTTACCAAATCTTATGGGGCAGTTGCCACTAGATGATACCACCGTATGGGGTAAAACACCTGCAGAACGCAAAAAGAACGCTATATTTATAAAAGGGCTTCGAAACGAGGGTCTTTTTACACCACCGAGCTTGCAAGGCTCCATTCTGTACCCAGGAAATGGTTCGGGAACCAATTGGGGAAGCGTTTCTTTTGATTCAAAAAAACAATTGCTGATAGCCAATACTTGCCGATTCGCCACAAGGGTTCAATTGTTCAAAAAAGAAAATTTTGATGACATCGTTTCAAATAGCGAGAATTTCGAAATTTCCAGACAACGAGGAGCCCCGTACGGTATGAGGAGGCAAACAATGATTTCAGATAGCGGATATTTAATGAATCCTCCACCGTGGGGTACTTTGGCGGCTGTTAATTTATCGACGGGCAAGATGGAATGGGAAATAGAGTTAGGCAAATCTGAAGAACAACCCTACGGCCTCCCCAATGGTGGAGGGTCTATTGTGACAAAGGGCGAACTGGTTTTCATCGCAGCCACTTTCGATAAAAAGTTCAGGGCCTTCAATGTGAACAATGGCACTTTGATCTGGGAAACTGAACTTCCAAGATGTGGTATAGCAACCCCCATGAGCTATGAAAATGAAAATGGGAAACAGTTTGTTGTAATTGCTGCCGGAGGCCACGGAAAAATGGGTTTGGAGGTTGGGGATTACCTCTTGGCATTTTCATTACCGTAAGCAATAAGATAGAATCCATGCGCTTAAACCGAGTTATTCTTATACGACGACTTACGTAAAATGTCTTTTCATTACTATTTGAAAAGTAGTTTAATAATTCTGCGTTTCAATAGGTGTCCACTGCGCTCGACCGGACGGATGCTCGATTGTATAAAAGCTACCTAATGTTGATTCGAATAAGGGTAAAAGAATGGGTTTAAAGAGAATTGCGTTTCATTAAGTTGAAGGCCAAGATTTCCTTGGTCACTGCCTGTTCTTTAATATGGTTTGCCGCTTTCCGTGCCATATCCCTAAAGTCTGTTGAAATAGTAGTAATTCCACCAGAAACGATCTCTTTTACGATATCATCATTGTGGGAAACCATACCGACATCGACGCCTAGTTTATATCCCATATTTTTGCAATCCCGTAATGCATCCCATAAGAATGTATCACTGATAAAGAAATAAGCAGTTCCTTTTTTAACCGAACCGGGTTTATACTTTTTTTCAATACCACCCGGTATTGAATAGTCTTTCAAAAAACGCTTGAATGCAGCTCTAATTCCTAATGGATAATCGGTATTGTTCCGAAAAAACATCACGAACTTGCGATATTTCTGGATTTCCGGCAGCAATTCTACCAACTTATTATAGGTAGTCTCCTCGAACTCCTGAGAGATATAGGAATAATCGTTCCCCATATCTAAATAACGGTCTATAATCAGTAGTTTTTTGGGTTCTATCCCTTCCAAAATACTTCTGATTTCGGGTTGAGGAATCGGAGCTACCACATACTTCCCATACTTACCTCGTATGTTGTTGAAAATAGTCTCAAATACCGCACCATTGTTATGATGGAAGAACACATCTATCTGAAATCGTTTCCCCAGTTCTTTTCGAAAAGTATTATAAAACTCTTCTTGAAATCGGTGAAAGGAGTACAATAAAAGTGCAATCTTAAGAGTTACTTTGGTTTCCTGACTGATGATGAAATACCCCTTTAGTTTTTTTGACTCTACCAGCCCTCTTTCTTTAAGCTCTTCATAGGCTTTCACAATGGTTTTACGGGCGTACCCCAAATCGGCGACCATTTTATTGATAGAGGGTAATTGATCCCCGGTTACTAAAATACCGGCATCGATCGCCTCGATAACCCCATGCACCAACTGTTCGTGTTTGGAAAGTGTATTAACATTTTTGAGGCTGTTTATTTTATCCAATAAGGACATAACTGGTTTTTTGATCACAATTATTCGAAGTCGTAATATTACGAAATATTAGTTTATTTCAAATGCTTAAGATGGTCAAATGCCGATATTTAGGGTCGAATGCAAGGGACCGCCACATGAATTCTTCAAAATAGGGTTTTCAAAAACCTAGGAAGTTGCCTCATCCAGAAAATACAGCGCCATGCGAATCTTCCAATAGGGTAATTTCGCCTCTAAAAACTCAAAATAGGGCTTTAGACCCTCTGCCTTCGGTACATGCGTTCTGGCTACGCGAACCTGTTCTACTTCTGTCTCACTAACAAATTGGGATAAATTGATCTGCTCCCCGTTGGCATGCATTTTTTGAAGATGTGCATAGATGGTATCTTCCTTCAAGCCTCTCGCAACTGCAATTTCGGTCACTGTGAGTCCGTCTAAAAACAACTGATACGATTGTTCGTGTGTGGTTGTTTTTGGTTTTACTGAAACCTTATGTTCAGCGATTGCTTCTAAAAATGGAACGGCATACTTTTCCAATTTGGCTTGGCCCACCCCCGAAACTTCCAAGAATTCCGATTCGTTTGTAGGTAATTTGGCCTCCATATCTTTTAAACTAACATCCCCAAAAATCACATAGGCCGGCACCCCTTCTTCCTTGGCAAGCTGTTGCCTCAAAAGTCGCAATTTTTCGAAAAGCCCCGTTTTTTCTGTCGATTTCTTGGCTTTCTTTTTGGTTGTGGAATCTACTTTCTGCAAAACGGCCAGTTGTACCGCCCTATTTTCAAATAATACCTGCTTTGCCAAGGGGGTAAGCTCTAATTGGGCGTTTTCTTTAAAATTAATACGCAATACCCCTTGGTTCAGGAGCTGTATCACATATTGCTGTAAGTCTAGCCAGGAAATATCTTTAACAGCACCGTAGGTTTTTATATGCTGCAGTCCCTTCTCAAAAATCTGTGCATTCTGCGCTCCCCTGAGCACATCTACCACAGTTCCCATAGCCTCTTTTTCGTTAAGACGCGCCACGGCAGAACAAATTTTTTGCGTCAACAAGGTTGCATCAAAATACATAGGCGGTTGGGTACACATATCGCATTGTCTGCAGTTGTCTACCACATGCTCTCCAAAATAGTTCAAAAGGGCAATTCGCCGGCAACTCAAAGCCTCGGCAAACTGTTGCATGCGCTCTAATTTGGCATATTCGACCTCGGCATTGTCACTCTGGGAGATAAACCGACGCAACTGTGCAACATCGGCGAAACTATAAAAAAGAAGTGCATTTGCCGGTAGGCCGTCCCTACCTCCCCGGCCTATTTCCTGGTAATAGCCTTCGATGTTTTTAGGAAGGTTGTAATGTATCACCCATCGTACATTGCTCTTATCGATTCCCATACCGAAAGCGATCGTCGCTACAATAATGGGGGTGCGGTCATTGATAAAATCTTCTTGCGTCTTGGAACGGGATGCGGCCGGCATTCCGGCGTGATAGGCCTTTGCCTCAAAACCAAGGGCAACGAGCCGATCCGCAATTTTCTCGGTACTCTTTCTACTAAGGCAGTAAATAATACCACTTTCATCGGTTCGGGATTCTATAAAGTCGATAATCTGTTGTATCCGATTCTGAGCGGGCCTTACCTCCAAATACAAATTGGGCCGATCAAAGGAAGCTAAGTGTTTTTGAGCATTCGGTATGGCTAGCTGGGCGACAATATCATCTTGGGTGGTACGATCGGCCGTGGCCGTTAGTGCCATGACCGGGACCTGCGGAAATCTTGTTTTTAAACTTCCAAGCTGGGTATAGGCGGGCCTAAAATCATGGCCCCAAGAAGAGATACAATGGGCCTCATCAATGGCGAACAAGTTAATAGGTAAATCTTGAAACAACGTATCGAAGGTAGCTAAACTTTCGGGTGCTACATAAAACAGTTTAAGAGCGCCCGCCTTCAATTCTTCAAAAATTGTTTCCTGAACCTCGGGCGCCTGTGAGCTATTGTAATAAGCAGCCGGGATGCCATTGGCCCGCAAGGCATCTACCTGGTCTTTCATCAAAGCTATCAAAGGGGAAATGACAACGGTAGTCCCGGGCATCGCTAACGCGGGTAATTGAAAACAAATTGATTTTCCACCACCTGTGGGCATGATCGTAAGCACATCGTTTTTGGCCAGCACGTCGTTAATGACCGCTAACTGATTGGGTAAAAACGAATCGTACCCAAAGTGGATTTTGAGGAGCGTATTTAACTCTTTTTGTGAGGTTTTTGCTATCATTGTTTAAAAGTAGGAATTGTCATTTTATTGATGTCATTACGAGCGCAGCGAAGTAATCCTTTCAAATCACCTCACATTGCTCAAGAAGATGCTCTTTCGAAGACCAGTACAAAACTACGCAAGACAAACTAGTCAAACCATCCATCTGATAAATCTTTCCATTTCGGGTTCATTGCACTTATCAATTGTTCTTTTTTCATTCTACTACCGGCCTTCAACTGTTTTTCTCGGGCTATGGCTCCCACCATGGAATCGAGTCTTTCGAAGTATACCAAATGACTGCAATTGTATCGCGCGGTAAAGCCTTTATAGTGCTTTGTTTTGTGTTGGCGAACACGTTTTGTCAAATCGCTAGTAACTCCTGCATAGATAACGGTATGATTTTTATTGGTCATAAAGTAAACACAGGGTTTTTTCATTTTTCAAACAAGTTAGTTAGTCAATGGGTGCTTATAGATCCATTTCCAATTGAAAAAGCAAGCAACCCGCCAGCCCTTCAAAAGAACAAGCGAATTGCTTTGCTGGCAATGACGTTTTCTTAGAATCACTTCCCTAACATCAACAATTCATTGCATTTGATTTCGGTGATGTAGCGCTTCTCCCCTTCTTTGGTTTCATAGGAGCGGTGTACCAGTTTGCCTTCGATGGCAACCTGCTTTCCTTTGATCAAATAGTTCTCGATGATCTCGGCCGTTTTTCCCCAGGCCACGATATTGTGCCATTGGGTGTCCTCTACCTTTTCGCCTTGGGCGTTCTTGTAGCTTTCGCTGGTGGCGAGTGAAAATTTGGCAAGCTTGCTGCCATTGTCCATGTTTACGATTTCTGGGTCTTGGCCCAAGTTTCCAATCAACTGTACTGAATTTTTAAGTGCGTTCATAATATTAATTTTAAGGTTAAACAGTTAATGCAATCGAACCTCCTTGATTCGACAGGGCAAACTTAGAACGGGCTCAAAATTTTATTCGGTTGGGAAGTATTTACTTTCGTTTGTAAACGTTTGTACTCATTTGAAAACTTTTATAATATTGATTTACAGAGAATTATATTCCTGTTTATACTGAAAATAAAAATTTGATTTATTCGCCGGAGCTAGTAGACTTATTATTGTTTAAAAAACCCAAATCAGCGGCAGTAGATATGAACATAGTCCCAATTGATTTTAAACCGATAAAAGTAATTGCCGATCAATTGGGTTATATGGGCAGTAGACCGTATTCAAGTATTGATACTACTTTGCCAACCCTTTAAGTAATGTTTCGGTCTCCTCCCACAGTTCCAAAGATTTAGCCATTGATACTTCTGGAATTTGATAGCCTATTTCTTTCGAACCAAAATAATACCCACCATTAATCAAGCATTCTTTTGAACAAGTCGCCAAATAGTGGGATTGTTTAGCTGCAGCTTTAGGGCTAGGCAAGAATGGTTTAACGAGACTCATTAACAGTTTCATAGTTGCCGAGAGATTGCCTCCAAAACCTGTTAACATTGCACCAGGATCGGCACAAATAGCGATTTGATTTCTTCTTGCCAGTTCAATCGTAAAAAGAGCGTTGGCGAGTTTTGAATGCGCATATGCCTTATAGCCAGAATACGCATTTAATGATGTAACATCCAAAATCTGATTCGCGTGCCCCGACGAGTTGATATTAATGATTCTTGAGTTGGAATGTAATAGTGGCTTGAGGCATTTTGCCAGGAGAAATGGTGCCAAGTAGTTTATAGCCAGTGAAAATTCCCAACCCTCTTTGGATACTTTTCTACCTTGGGTCAAACAGCCTGCATTGTTTATTAAAACAGCTACTTCCCTTCCTCTGGCCAATAGGATTTCACTTACCAAAATAACATCTTGCAGTACCGTTAGGTCACCCAAATAGTAATCAACATCAGCCTTGTTTTCTTCCGTTATATACTCAATCGCTTTTTTCGTTTTACGCTCGTTTCTACAAATGAGCGTAAGCGACCATCCGTCATTTGCCAATAACCTAGCGGTTTCTTTTCCAAGTCCGGAACTTGCCCCGGTAATAATACAATATTTATTCATCCAATCGGTTGAGAGTAGCGGTTTTTCCTAACAAGGAGATTCCTAAAAACCCTCTCATTTTCAGTGTTTGATTGTTATCTTCCAGCCACATTTTACCGGAATAGGTATTGCCATTTTCAATGGAATATACTTCCCCGTCTACACATAATCCTTTCCCATCAAAAACGAAATCTTTTAGGAAGATAAGTCCTATGACGGCTTTGTCTCGAAGTGCCTCATCTGGGTTCTCTGTATCCTTCCTTGCGTCTTTTCGCCAAATTATCTTAATATTTATTTTTTTCCTTAAATATCTCGATTTTACCTTCTTTGGTATCTGTTAAATAGGTGCCAATTACCTTATCTGCCTTTGCCTGCGAATAGGCTATACCAAAATTTAAAAATGCTAACGCTAATAGTATTGGAGTCTTCATGATTTTTTTAGTTTGATAAACGCTCTTTTTAAACCGATTGCATTCGAGTATTCAAATGCAGCGCTTTCTTTGGAATCATTTGCAGAAAACTGGGTACCCCATAACCTTCAGCAATGAAAAAGCGTATGTTTAGAAATCGTTTTAGTTCGATACAAAAATGCTAATCAAAGCAAGTCAGGGGTTATCTGCAAAAGACACATCAATAGCCCATAAAGACGTTTTCTTGTTGTTTGAAAAAAGTCTTTCCACCGAAGTACTGCCGCAAATAGTTACTGTTCCTATCATCACATCGGTCTCTTGCTTGATACTTTCACCCCTCACAAGCCCAATTTACATCTTAAGCGAGAATTATGTTATCTTGTTTACGGAAAGACCATTCCTTATATAAATAAACTTGCTACACATGAAAACCAATTTCAGTGCCCTACTATTTGCATTAGTTGTCTCCACCCTATT
>CALLVX010000009.1 GCA_938010765.1 uncultured Flavobacteriaceae bacterium
TCATTAAGTAGTAATACTTAGTTTTTAAATACCTATTTGTCCAATCTTAAAATTTACGTTTATTATGGAACAGACCACTATCGAACTTGTACAGGGATCCTTTGAAAAAGTAAAACCAATTGCTCCTACGGCAGCCAAAATATTTTATAGCAAACTTTTTGAACTCGACCCTTCCCTAGAGCCCCTTTTTCCTTCAGGAGAAGACGCGATGGCTTCACAAGGCAATAAATTAATGAGCATGTTGGCCAGCGCCGTAGCCGGATTAAATGATTTGGAAATGCTTGTTCCGGTGCTTGAAAATCTAGGGAAAAGACATTTAGAATACAAGGTTGAGGCCTCTCATTACGCGACCGTGGGCGCTGCCCTATTAGGTACGCTGGAAACCGGCCTGGGAGCGGACTTCACCCCTGAGGTCAAAGAAGCTTGGACGCAAGTCTATGGCACCATGTCTTCGGTGATGATAGGTGCCACCAACTAGTCCCAATTGTTCAATCAAAAATAGTCTTATATGAAAAGTCTTGAAAAAAAACCGCTGCTTACCGTTACGGTTCTTATCCTTAGTTATTTACTATTAAATGCCTGTGGGGGCGTACCCGAAGAAACAGCGACAAACGGAAAAGACGAAGAAAACGTCTTTTCCGTCGCCGAAGTACTTGAAATGGTTTCCAAGGAAAATGATGTCACGCGTACCCTTTACACCAAGGCCATTGTCGGTAAGGGAAAACTCCAAGGTATGAAGTTCGATGAAGACTGGCGTAAAGACGATGTGGAGGCAGGACCTTTACCCGCTCTTTTTCTCCGTGGTGTGGCCACCAGTATTCAGAAAGGCCCAGTTCCCTTGGGGCTATATCTCGGCTCTGATTTCCCCATAAACAATGCCAATAAATTTGAAGGGAAACAGGCTGAACTTTTTGAAGAAATCAAGGCGACGCAGGAACCAAAATTCTTTTATGATGAATCCCAGGAACTGCATACCGCCATGTTCGCAGATCTTGCCAGTGCCCAGGCTTGTGTTACCTGTCATAATGAGCATCCACAAACTGCAAAGGCCGATTGGAAACTCGGCGATGTCATGGGTGCAACTACTTGGCAATACCCAAAGGATTCACTCACCTATAAAGGTACGATAGAAGTATTGAACGCCTATGCGAAGGGCACCGTAGATATCTATATGGCCTATTTAGATGAAATAGAAGCCTTTAAAAATTCTGAAAAACCTATCATAGGCACCAAATGGCCGGCAGAAGGCAACTACCTTCCTACCCCAGAAGTATTTCTTGATAGCGTTCGCAAAATTTCGTCTCACGAAACCATGAAAGCCTTGGTCGCGGGAAAATAAAATCCCCCCTTTCTAAACAAATTGATAAATAGCTGTTGTGAAAAGTACCATTCTGACATCGGTCATCGGGTTGATTTTACTGGCGCTCTTCTTGACACAGTTTTTCTTAAAACTAGAGTGGTCTTGGTTGTGGTCTCTGCAACAGGAGGAACTCTACAAAAGATGGACGGGCCTTTTTTTAGCGTTGTTTATCGCCTTTCAATGGGTATTAAGTCTAAGCAGGGTGTTGAAAAGATTACGGCCATACTCCCTTAAGATGACGACCCTACACAAATGGGTAGGAGCCTTAAGCCCATTGTTCTTTTATGTTCATAGCATCGGCATGGGCTACGGTTATCTGGCCCTACTGGCCTATGTGTTTCTGGCCAATACGCTGTTGGGTTATGTGAATTTGGATGTAATCAAAAATGACAGTGAATTATTGTTCAAAGGATGGATGATGACCCATGTCGCCCTTTCCATGATCGTTACCATTTTGCTGTTCTTCCATATCGGAACAGTATTCTACTATAAATAAACAGAAGCATGAAACTAGTCGTAAAAGATATCATAAAGGAAACGGCAGATGCTGTAAGCATTTGTTTCAAGAATGGCGGACTGTTCAATAAACTCAACTACAAGCCGGGCCAATTTGTGACGCTTGACTTTTCCATAGCGAATGAGGTACATAAACGGGCATACTCCTTCAGTAGCAACCCATTTACCGATAAAGACCTAAAGATTACTGTGAAAAGGGTCGAAAAAGGGTTGGTCTCGAACTTTGTGCACGACCAATTGAAGATTGGCGACAAATTACAAGTTGACAAGCCCAACGGAAGTTTCTTTGTAGAACCTGAAAAAAAACGGGAACGCCATTATAAATTCTTTGCCGGCGGTAGCGGAATAACACCCATTTTTTCGATTATCAAATCTATTTTGGAACGGGAGCCCAGATCTAAGATTCTGTTGATTTATGCCAATCATGATGTAGAAGCCATTATTTTCAGAAAGGAATTGGATGCGTTGGAGGCAACGCACCAAGGCAGGTTACAAATAGCACATCTTATCTCGCACGGGGCATTGGGCGGGTCTAAATACTATAAGGGACTCATAACCGATGCGCTCGTTGAAAACCTGTTTGAAAAATATGGGCTGCATTTCGACAATGGTCTATATATGATTTGTGGGCCCTTTGGCTTTATGGAGGCTGTTAAGAGCATTCTTCATGTCAACGGCGTGGCTCCCAGTAAAATAAAAGTAGAACTGTTTAAACGCCCTACAGTTGTAAAACAAGGCAAAGACCTGATTAGCCAGGTAGCCATTCAATTAAACAACAGCAACTACGATATACAAGTCACAGCAAACAAATCGATTCTGCAAGCAGCCATGGCAAAGAACATTGCGCTGCCATATTCCTGTCGTTCGGGAATGTGTGCTAGTTGCAAAGCCACTTGTATTTCCGGTAAAATTACAATGACCGAAGGTCATTTGCTACCACCAGAAGAAGTTGCCGCAGGCAAGATACTTACCTGCATAAGCTATCCTGCAAGTGAACATATCGTTATAGCAGTTTAAACCTAAAAGCATGTTTAAAGTAAACCCGTTGCGCAAAAGACAATTCTGGGGAGCATTGATAGGTATTCTTATCGGAGGGGGCCTCTTTAGTTTTCTTTCGTTGGATTCTTCGGAACAATACGTTTCTTTGGGACCTATGAACAGTGGACATGATGGGCTATCATGTGTTAGCTGTCATGCCGATGCCAACGGAAATCTATCTCAGCAATTGCAATCGAACCTCGAACACACTTTGGGGATGCGAAAAAATTCGGTTGATTTTGGCACCAAAGATGTTACAGCCCAGAATTGTCTGGGGTGTCACGATCGCCCCAACGATCGCCATCCTACCTACCGCTTTTCGGAACCACGTTTCAAGCAAGCAACGCAAACGATCAATACGACCACCTGTATTACTTGCCATGCAGAGCATACCGATAAACGAGTTACGATCAACCCCGTTGATTATTGTATGAACTGTCATCAAGACCTGGAAGTTGAAGACGACCCCGTTGACGTAACCCATATGGCACTTGTAGCACAAGAACAATGGTCTACCTGTATTCAATGCCATGACTTTCATGGGAATCACACTTATACGGTTCCTGAAAAACTTCAAGACACCATTCCATTAAAGACTATACAAGTCTATCTTGATGGAGGGGAAGACCCATTCGGAACAAACAAAAAGTACCGAGGCCTTTCCGAACCTGAATGGATAAAGACCCTTCAAAAAAAATAGTCCGGCGCTCCCAGGATTATCCAACCAAATTAAATTCTAAAACAAGCTACACACTTAAGACTTCTTGAAGCGTGCGTTCCTAATTTGCACTCTTGATTACTACGTAGTATCACTTGCTATGCAATTGCCACCATCATCAACCGTATTCTACTAACTATCAGAAAACTAAAAAAATTACCTGCATTTAGACAGGTTTTAATATGTTCTAGTGAAGCATCGCTTATGGTAAAAAAAGGCAAATCTTTATGGCCAATCCCATAAATAACTATTCGCATTACGTATACATTTGCCTTAAATAAGTATAAATACGTAGTCAATTTAAACCACACAAAAATGAAGAACATCATAACCAAAGCGACATGGGTAGCATGCATCACGATGACCTTGTTCGCTTGCGGAGGAAAAGAAGCCAAAAAGGCAGCCAACACAGATGAAGCCGCTGAAACCGCTTCAAAAACACAAACGCTAGACATTGAAAAACCACAATTGACATTTGGTTTTATAAAACTGACCGATATGGCACCTCTTGCCATCGCCAAAGAAAAAGGGTTCTTTGAAGACGAAGGGCTCTTTGTTTCCGTTGAAGCACAATCGAACTGGAAAAACGTTTTAGATCGCGTGATCGACGGACAGTTAGACGGTTCCCATATGTTAGCAGGCCAACCAATCGCTGCCGGTGCGGGGTTTGGAAGACAAGCAGAATTGGTAACGCCTTTCTCAATGGACCTAAACGGAAATGGCATTACGGTTTCTAACGATGTTTGGTCCAAAATGAAACCCAATGTTCCCAAAGGCGAAGATGGAAAGCCCATACACCCTATCAAAGCAGATGCGTTAAAGCCGGTAATTACTGAATACCGAAACAGTGGAAAGCCTTTTAAAATGGGAATGGTTTTTCCCGTATCGACGCACAACTATGAAATTCGATACTGGCTAGCGGCAGCCGGCATTCACCCCGGTATGTATACTGCCGAAAACGTACAAGGCCAAATTGATGCCGAAGTACTATTATCCGTTACCCCGCCACCACAGATGCCCGCCACTTTAGAATCAGGAACCATTTATGGCTACTGCGTGGGCGAGCCATGGAACCAGCAAGCGGTATTCAAGGGAATCGGGGTACCAGTAACCACCAATTACGACATCTGGAAGAACAACCCGGAAAAAGTATTTGTAATGACCAAGAAGTTTGTCGAAGACAACCCGAATACAGCGATTGCCGTGACCAAAGCGTTGATTCGTGCAGGAAAATGGTTGGACGAGCCTACCAATCGACCAGAGGCCGTAAAAATCCTATCCATGTCACAATACGTAGGTGCCCCGGAAGAAGTGCTGGCCAATTCTATGACCGGGACCTTCGAATTCGAGAAAGGGGACAAACGATCTATGCCAGACTTCAACGTATTCTACAAATACAATGCAACCTATCCCTTCTATTCGGACGGTATTTGGTTCTTGACCCAGATGCGCAGATGGGGACAAATTCCCGAAACCAAAGCACCTGAATGGTATGGTGAGACCATTAAGGACATTTACCGCCCCGATATTTGGAAAAAAGCAGCAGACCTCTTAGTTACCGAGGGCTTGATCCCCGCAGCCGATATTCCTGATACCGATGGGTATAAGCCCCTCACCTCAGATTTTATTGATGGCACGGCTTACGATGCGAAAGACCCTATTGGTTACATCAACAGTTTCTCCATTGGAAACAAGGATTAAAGTATAGTACAAATCGAAGCAAATTATAGTATCATGGAGCAAGAAATCATCTTAAAAAAAGACCGACAAGCCCTTTCATTCCTAAAACCAATAGTGGCAAAGCTCGTGCCCAAGATAAATAAG
>CALLVX010000010.1 GCA_938010765.1 uncultured Flavobacteriaceae bacterium
ATATGGAAAATGAAAAAACAAGACGTAATTTAGCGACCATTAAGGAGGATTTTTACCTGACTCAAATATACATTTTTTTCTGATCAACCTATAAGTGGAAACAGTCCAAAGCATCATAAAATACGACGAAAGACATTCCACTGCCGTTACAATTGGAACTTTCGATGGCGTTCATATCGGGCATCGTAAAATTCTAGAGCGATTGATCCAAGATGCTAAGAAACTGGGGATCAAATCTACAGTACTTACTTTCTTCCCACACCCGCGAATGGTGCTTCAAAAAGATAGTAATATTAAACTGCTCAATACAATCGAGGAAAAAATCGGAATATTGGAACGCTTGGGGCTCGACTACTTGGTAATACACCCATTTACCATGGAGTTTTCTCGTTTATCGGCCACCGAATTTGTACGCGACAATTTGGTGAACCTATTAAAGACCAAGAAAATCATTATTGGCTACGACCACCGGTTCGGAAGAAATCGGAACGCCAATATTGTAGACTTAAAAGCGTTTGGGGCTGCCTTGGATTTTGAGGTGGAGGAAATTCCCGCGCAAGAAATCGATGCGGTTTCGGTAAGTTCTACAAAAATTAGACGCGCTTTGGAGGCGGGTGATATAAAAACGGCCAACAAGTTTTTGGGATACCGATATATGCTCACGGGCAACGTTCAAAAAGGCAGAGGCTTGGGCCGAACCATTGGTTTCCCAACCGCGAATTTGCATATAGAGGCCACCTACAAACTAATTCCAAAAAAAGGAGTCTATGTGGTGAGCAGTTCTATCGATGGTAACACCGTTTACGGAATGATGAATATAGGTTACAATCCCACAGTTTCTAGCTCGGATGTTCCGAATCAAAAAGAGCGAATCGAAGTACATTTTTTCGACTTTAAAAAAGATCTGTACGACGCTGAAATTCAAGTTGATATTATTGAACGTATTCGCGATGAACATAAGTTCGATTCGGTCGATGCACTAAGAACACAGCTCGAGAACGATCAGAAAACGGCTTGGCAGTTAATAGAAAAGTGATGTTGAACAGGGTGCTTTTTAAAAGAATCGACAATGCCCCACTTGTTATTTTTAGAATTTTCTTTGGGATTCTTTGTGCTTGCGAATGCTACGGCGCCATCCTTACAGGGTGGGTTCGCAGAACACTTGTAGAACCGCAGTTCACTTTTAATTTTATCGGCTTTGAATGGTTGCAGCCCCTTCCTGGCATGGGCATGTACCTCTACTTCTTCGTCATGGGAACCCTTGGCATCTTTATCGCATTGGGTTACAAGTACCGTTTTAGCATCATTGCATTCACTGTTTTATGGGCTGGGGTATACCTGATGCAAAAAACCTCTTACAACAACCATTACTATCTGCTAGTGTTGCTTTCAGGCTTGATGGCTATTTTCCCTGCACATCGGCACCTTTCGTTAGATGTCAAAAAAAAGCCGTCACTCAAAACAATCAGCATGCCTGCTTGGGTAAAATGGAGCGTTATCTTGCAGCTTTTCATCGTGTACACTTTTGCATCTATAGCAAAAATGTACGGGGATTGGCTCGATTTTGGTATCGTAAAAATACTAATGCAGGGAAAGGCGGGGTATCCCATTATTGGAGAGTTGTTACAACAACCTTGGCTCCATAAGATTATCGGGGTTTGTGGTATTTTATTCGATTTATTGATTGTCCCGGCACTTTTATGGAAACCCACTCGCAAATGGGCTTTTTTTGCCTCTATTTTCTTCCATATCTTTAATTCCATTGTTTTTCAAATTGGCATTTTCCCCTATTTGTCATTAGCCTTTACGCTCTTCTTTTTTGACCCAAAAACAATTCGGGACATCTTTCTAAAAAAGAAACCCCTTTATACTTCCCAGGAAGTGCAACTGCCGTCAAAAAGAATTGGCCTATTAGTTGGTTTTGGCATCTATTTTTTAATCCAATTGGCCTTGCCATTGCGACATCACTTCATTCAAGATGATGTGCTATGGACCGAGGAAGGGCATCGCCTAAGCTGGCGCATGATGCTTCGAAGTCGTTCGGGGAAAATTAAATTTAAGGTTCAGAACAACGAAAATGGGGAAACACATTGGGTGCGACCCGCGGAATATCTGACTAAAAAACAACAAAGACGCATAAGCGCCTATCCCGATTTTATATGGCAATTCGCCCAGCACTTAAAAAAGGAGTACGCTAAAAACGGAGAAAGTGTAGCCGTCTTTGCCATTAATTCAAAAGTGAGTGTCAACGGAAAACCATTCAGGGCTTTTATCGACCCTACAGTAGATTTGGCAAGCACCCCTTGGAACCATTTTCGACACAATGATTTTATTTTGCCCTCCCCTGCCGAGGACCCTCCCAAAAATTGATTCGCCCCCTAATTGATACATTGGCCAATTAAACCTAAATTTGCAGCCTAAAACGCTTTTTTTATGTTACAGCTGCCGCTCATTCGAGAGCATCAAAACGAAATCATCGGTTCCCTAAAAAAACGGAATATCGAGGCTGCCCCGCTGGTAGAAAAAGTGCTGCAATTAGATGAGGAACGCCGTGCCCTACAAACCAAATTAGATGCTACCTTGGCCGAATCGAATAAGCTTTCCAAAGAAATTGGCAACCTTTTTAAAAGTGGAAAGGCGCAGGAAGCAACAGTCCTAAAAGAGAAAACCGGCACCTTAAAAGAAGAATCAAAGCTACTTGGCGATGATTTGAATACGGTGGTCAAGGCACTCCAAGACCTCCTATATCAAATTCCGAACATACCACATTCATCGGTTCCTGCAGGAAGTACCGATGCCGATAATGAAGAGGTTTTTAGAGAAGGGGACATCCCCGATTTAATAGCAGGTGCCCTACCCCATTGGGAATTAGCGAAAAAGTACGATATCATTGATTTTGAGCTTGGCGTTAAGATTAGCGGTGCCGGTTTCCCGGTATACAAAGGCAAAGGGGCCCGCTTACAACGTGCTTTGATCGCTTATTTTTTAGATAAGAATGCCGCGGCCGGTTATACTGAAATGCAAGTACCCCATTTAGTCAACGAAGCTTCGGGATATGCCACTGGGCAACTACCGGATAAAGAAGGGCAAATGTACCATGTTGGCGAAGATGACCTGTATCTTATTCCAACGGCCGAAGTGCCGGTCACCAACTTACTACGAGGTGAAATCGTAGACCAAAAAGAATTCCCGATCTGCTATACCGCCTATACCCCATGTTTTCGACGTGAAGCCGGCAGTTATGGGGCCCACGTACGTGGTTTAAACCGCTTGCACCAATTCGACAAGGTCGAAATAGTTCGTGCAGAACACCCTAACAACTCCTACCAGGCACTTGATGGAATGGTCGAACATATCAAGGATATTTTGAGGGAATTGAAACTCCCGTTCCGTGTGTTAAGACTATGCGGGGGCGACTTAGGTTTTACCGCAGCCCTGACCTTTGATTTCGAGGTGTTTTCGACCGCACAGGACCGTTGGTTGGAAATTAGCTCGGTCTCCAATTTTGAGACCTATCAGGCAAACCGTTTAAAGCTACGTTTCAAAGATGAGCAGGGCAAAAGTCAGTTGGCCCATACGCTCAACGGAAGTTCTCTTGCACTACCCAGGGTTTTGGCAGGTCTCTTGGAAAACTACCAGACGGAAGACGGAATAGAAATTCCGGAAGTGTTGCGCTCGTATTGCGGGTTTGACAGAATAGACTAGTTCCCTTCGCAAACTGTATGCTACTTACTGCATTTTTCCTGTGAGCGCATATATAATGTTCTTCGTATGTTTTAAAATTCGACCAAAAACAGCTTTGAAAGACCAATAGCGCTTTACAATCCTCTTAACATCTACTTTCGTCATTCTGTGTATCTTTGATAAAAAAGCGCATTTGAGGCTCCTTCTATTCCTTTTAGCTTTCTGTTCGGTACAGCTGCTTACCGCTCAAGACGACTTCCTCGCCAAACAGTATTTCAACGATGGTGATTTTGAAAAAGCCTTGGTTTTTTATGAAAAATTGGTGCAAAAGAATCCCCGCAGAACAGATTATGGAGAAAGTCTTGTAGCCTGCTACCAGCAATTAGAACGCTATAATGAGGCCGAGACATACTTAATGGGCCAACTTAACAATCCGCGTGCCTACCCTACTTTTCTTGTAGAATTGGGGTATAATTTCACCTTGCAAGACCAAACTGAAAAGGCCAACGAGTACTATGAAAAAGCACTCGCCCGCATCGAAAACAATCCGAATTATGGATACGGTGTCGGTTTTCGGTTTCAGAAATACGCACTCTTAGATTTCGCTTTAAAAGCGTATACCCGTTCTATGGAATTGAATCCCGAATTAGACTATAATTTTCAAATGGCCCGTATTTATGGGGAACAAGGAAATATTGATAAAATGTTCCGGTCGTATCTACAGCTTATAAGCGAACGAAAGACATCAAAATCGAATGTTTTACGCAGCATCGAGGCCTTTATATCCTCTGACCCGGAAAACCCGAACAATCTTAAACTCAAAAAAATACTATTAGAAAATGCACAAAAAAATCCGGAAGTACTTTGGAACGAGCTGTTGAGTTGGCTCTTCGTACAACAGAAGCAATTTAGCAGTGCATTTCGGCAAGAAAAGGCAATTTATAAGCGAATCGATGGAAGTTCTATGCAGCGTTTAGAAGGCCTTGGGGAATTGACTTTCGATGATAAGGCCTATGAAACCAGCCAGGAAATCTTCGAATATATCGTTGAAAATACAGGAAATAAAAATACAAGGCTCAATGCACAACTAAATTTGATCGATCTTCAGCTGTTGAAATCCGATGATAAAACCCTTACATCGGTACAAACCCGGTTTGAAGAACTCATACAAACCTATGGTTACAGCGCCCAAACCTTGCAATTACAGGTCGCCTATGCAAATTTTTTGACCTTTAAAAAGAATACGGCCGAACCGGCCATAGCCATTTTAAAAAGAAGTTTAGAACTCCCGTTAAACCAACGAGGAAAAGCATTTATCAAATTGGCCTTAGGCGATATTTTAGTATACGATCAAAAATTCAATCAGGCCTTGATCTACTTTTCTCAAATACAAAAAGGATTGAAAAACGATGTGCTAGGGCAGGATGCCCGCTTTAAGGTCGCACAAACCAGTTTTTATAAGGGTGATTTTGATTGGGCGCTTACTCAACTGAAGGTACTTAGAGGATCTACCTCCCAACTGATCGCCAATGACGCTATGCAACTTAGTTTGTTGATTTCCGATAATTCCTTGGAAGACTCGACCCAAACAGCCTTAAAAAAATACGCCCGAGCGGATCTTTTGGGATATCAAAATAACACAAAAGCGGCCATCGAGACCCTTGATGATATTCTTCAAAATCACAAAGGGGAAAAGATAGAGGATGACGCATTGTTAAAACAAGGGGCCCTATTAGAAGAAATCGAATCCTATGAGGCAGCCGAGTTCAATTACATAAAAATCACCGAGTTCTACGGAGGAGGTATCCTCGCAGACGATGCCCACTTTGCCTTAGGGGAACTGTATCGAAACATTTTTAACAAGCCTGAAAAAGCGAAGGCACAATACGAAAAAATCATATACAACTATCAAGACAGCTACTATTTTCCGCAAGCGCGTAAAAATTTTAGAATGCTCAGAGGCGATAGTATCAATTAAAAAACCGCTTTTCAAAATATTAAAGTGACAAAGCACCATCAGAATTAAAAAAACAGGATCCAAAAAACAACGACCAGATCAAGGTTTCCGTAGTTTTATACCCGAAGTTAAAACCTATGTACATCTATAACGTAACCACCAATATTGAAGAAGCTGCACATGATTCCTGGCTTCAATGGATGAAACAGACCCATATCCCGGATGTTTTGGCCACGGGGAAATTCTTGCAGGCCAAAATGAGCAAAGTATTGGTAGAGGAAGAAATGGGCGGCCACACCTATTCGGTTCAGTTTGTAGTAGCGACGAAAGAAATTCTTGAAAAATATTACAAAGAAGATGCGCCACGTTTAAGGGAAGACGCCCTCTCACTTTTCCCAGGGCAATTTATGTCTTTCCGAACCGAAATGGAGATCGTAAGCGATCAGATTCCCACAAATCCTGGCGAATAGCACTAACACTTTCTAAAAACAGGCAATGGCCAAACGAAAAAAACAAAAAGAGTACGGGTCGGCGCGTTTTTCAAAGACACATAAAGAGGCAAGTCCGATAAAGGCGAAAAAATACCTGGGCCAGCATTTTTTGAAAGATGAAGAGGTGGCACAACAAATAGCCGAGACCCTCACGTTCAAAGGGTATCGCAATGTAATTGAAATAGGCCCGGGAACGGGGGTACTTACCAAGTACTTATTGCTACAAGACATTCATTTGGTCGCCATGGATCTCGATGCCGAATCGATTGTATACCTCAACCATAGCTTCCCTTTGGAACATCCAAAGGCGATGGCGGGGAAAAGCAGTTTACAGGTAGTGGAGGCCGACTTTTTGCAATACGATCTATCTATTTTGTTCGACACCGAGCCCTATGCCATCACAGGAAATTTTCCGTATAACATTTCCACTCAGATTGTATTTCGACTATTACAGCTTAGAGCGCAGGTTCCTGAATTTTCAGGAATGTTCCAAAAAGAGGTCGCCAAACGCATTTGCGAAAAAGAGGGTAGTAAGACCTACGGAATATTATCTGTTCTGGTACAGGCATTCTACGATGCGGAATACCTTTTCACAGTGCATCCAGAGGTATTTGACCCACCACCCAAAGTGCAATCGGGGGTTCTAAGGCTAAAGAGAAAGGAAAACCAAGAATTGGGTTGTGATGAGAAATTATTCTTTAGAGTAGTAAAGACAGCATTCAACCAACGACGAAAGACCATCCGAAATAGTTTGAAAACATTTGCCCTTTCCGATGTGTTGCGAGCAGATGCGGTTTTTAACCAACGACCCGAACAATTAAGTGTTATAGACTTCATTGATCTTACAAAAAAAGTAGAACAGGACCTTCAAAGTTCAAATCAACAAGGCGCCTAAGGCCAAAAAGAAATACCTCTTTTCATTATGCCTTTTTTCTTTAGCTTTGCCACGGCTTAGTGCTGCATGCATAGACAAACACCAAGATGACACCTTTTAAACTCACAGACGAGCTCTTGACCGAGATTGAACAGCTGATCCAAAATCAGGGGGATCTGCAGTTGCAAGGGCTTTTAAAAGAGGTGCATTTCGCAGATGTTGCAGAAATCATCAACGAACTAAAGCAAGATGAGGCCACCTATTTGATTAAACTGCTCGATAGCGACAAGACTTCGGACATCCTTACCGAGCTCGATGAGGATGTGCGAGAAGCCATCCTAAACAACCTATCGACCAAAGAAATTGCAGAGGAGTTAGAGGAACTAGATACAGATGATGCCGCCGATATCATCGCAGAACTTCCGAAAGAAATTGTACAAGAGGTCATCTCGGAGATAGAAGATCGCGAGCATGCAAAAGACATTGTTGAGCTACTACGCTACGATGAAAACTCTGCCGGAGGACTTATGGCCAAAGAATTGGTACAAGTACAAGAAGATTGGGATGTTCTTAAATGTGTTAAGGAAATGCGTTTACAGGCAGAGAATGTTACTCGGGTACATTCTATTTACGTGGTTGATAGCGAAGAAAAGCTTAAAGGAAGGTTATCCTTAAAAGACCTCCTTACCACTTCGACCAAAACCCATATTAGCGAGGTCTATATTCGCAAAGTAGATTCGGTAGATGTAAACGAAAAACCCGAAGAGGTCGCCAAGATTATGAGTAAATATGATCTAGAGGCCATTCCCGTCGTTGACGAAATAGGGCGTTTGGTAGGGCGAATTACGATTGATGATATTGTAGACGTCATTAAAGAAGAGGCCGAAAAAGACTACCAATTGGCAGCAGGTATCTCGCAAGATGTTGAGGCAGATGACAGTATTTGGGATCTTACAAGGGCACGTTTGCCCTGGTTAATATTGGGATTATTTGGTGGCTTAGGCGCGGCCGCGATCATGGGCGGATTCGAGGAGATGATCAGCAAGCATTCCATCTTGTTCTATTTTACACCATTGATCGCCGCGATGGCCGGAAATGTCGGCGTACAATCGAGCGCTATTATCGTACAAGGGCTTGCCAACGACGATTTAAAAGGCAGTATTAGCAATCGTTTGATCAAAGAAATGCTCTTAGCGGCCTTAAACGGAGTTATCCTAGCGGCCTTGCTGCTACTTTTTACCTGGTTTTGGAAAGGGGATTTCTATACCGCTTTGGCCATTTCCATTTCCCTTATTGTCGTAATCATCGTGGCCGGAATCATCGGCACTTTTATTCCTTTATTTTTAGAGAAACGCGGAATCGACCCGGCCATCGCCACAGGCCCTTTTATTACTACCAGCAATGACATCTTTGGGATTTTGATTTACTTCTGGATAGCTAAATTGGTATTGGGAATATAAGATTCGTACTCCAAATAGCATTCCAAAACACTGCAATTAGACCATTTGCAAACTTCTTAAATTCCTATTTTGGAAAAAATCAATGGTCAATGCTCCTTTTTTAGTATTTTTATTTCTGCACTTTGTGCAACGCACTAGTACCATAGAAAAGTTCGCTAAAAAAAGCCCCATGAAACCGATCAACCTCAAAGAGAAACACGCCGCATTTAGTAAGCAGTGGCATCCACATCAAATTGCCATGGTCGACGACATGCAAGTCTTGTTGGCCAAAATCGAAGGTGAGTTCGTATGGCATGCCCATGAAAAGGAAGACGAGCTTTTTCAAGTGCTCAAAGGCACTTTGTATATGCAATTTCGCGATCGCACCGAAATCGTGAGAGAAGGCGAACTCATCGTAGTTCCGAAAGGCGTGGAACACAACCCCAGAACAAAAGAGGGGGAAGAGGTTCAGTTACTATTGTTCGAAAAACAAACTACCGCACATACAGGCGATATAGACCACGCACTAACGCAAACCCAGTACCCCAAAATATAATCCCCTATGAAGATTCTTCACCTAGACACCAATCATCCCCTATTATTGGAACAGTTTGCCGCCCTTGGCTTCCAAAACGACGAGGACTATACCGGTACGAAAAACGAAATAGCGGAAAAAATCCACTTGTACGACGGCTTAATCGTTCGTAGCCGATTTCAAATCGATGAGGCCTTCTTGCAAAAGGCGGTCAATCTAAAGTTTATTGGGCGTCTAGGAGCCGGATTGGAAAATATTGACACCCATTTTGCAAAATCAAAAGACATCTTTGTAGCCTCGGCCCCTGAAGGCAATCGAAACGCGGTTGCCGAACACGCCTTGGGTATGTTGCTTTCCCTCTTTAATAATTTAAACAGCGCGAATCGGCAAGTGAAAAGCGGAAAATGGGACCGAGAAGGGAATAGGGGCATTGAACTAGAAGGAAAAACCGTAGGAATCATTGGTTACGGAAATATGGGCAAGACATTTGCCAAAAAATTAAAGGGGTTCGATACCGAGGTTATCTGCTATGACATTCAAGGAGGTGTTGGTGATGAAAATGCCAGACAGGTCGGCATCATGGAACTACAACAAAAAACAGATGTACTTAGCCTACATGTTCCGGAAACAGAAGGCACTATCAATATGATCAATACGAGCTTTCTAGATAGCTTTCAAAAGGCGATCTGGTTGTTAAATACCGCCCGCGGCAAATGTGTTGTAACCGAAGATTTGGTAACTGCGTTACAATCAGGAAAAGTTGCCGGTGCCGGGCTCGACGTTTTGGAATACGAAAAAACTTCTTTTGAAACCCTTTTTTCAAATGATATGCCTGCTGCTTTCGATTATTTGATCAAGGCAGACAATGTATTGCTGAGCCCGCATGTGGCGGGTTGGACGGTCGAGAGCAAGGAAAAATTAGCACAGACCATAGTTGATAAGGTCAAAGCAGCATTTATTTCCTAGATAGCGGCCCGTTCGAATGTGGAATCGCCAGTACAAAAGTATTGAATAGGAATCCATTTAAAGATTTGCCCATTCCCAGATAAAAAAGTTTTGGTACATTTAGAATGTGAAGAAAACCATACTCATATTCGGGAGCTTGGCCCTTTCGTTACTACTGCTTTTTCAAATCAGTAAATATTCCCTTATCGGTAATGACTTTGAAATTGAAGGCCTCTTAGCAATGGTGGCAGTCGTTTTTTTTATAGTAGGTGTCTATCTAAACAAAAGAAGTCTCCATACCGAAAAACTTCCTGAAGGGGAAATAGACTTGAAAAAAATCGAGGCCCTTGAATTGAGCAAAAGGGAATACGAAGTACTTGTGGAAATTTCAATGGGGTACTCAAATAAAGAAATCGCAGACAAACTGTTCGTAACCGAAAGTACCATCAAGACCCATGTCTCGAACCTATTGGCAAAACTAAATGCCAAACGAAGAACACAGGCAATACAAATTGCCAAAGAGTTGAAAATACTATAGTTTAATCTATTTCCGTACAAAAGTAGGACGCTTTTGGTACTTTAGTATAATCGTGTATTGGCCCCCTTAACTTAGTTTTGGGACAACAAACATTCATCTTCAACAATATGAAAAACACAGTAGTAAGATTTGGTGCGTACGGGCTTTTGCTAGCCTTGATTCTTTTTTTAGGAGCTTTGGTGTTCGGTAAGGAAGCTGACTTTTCAACCCAAGAAATTATAGGCTATGCGACCATGATCGCATCGCTATCATTTGTTTTCTTCGGTATTAAACATTTTAGGGATAAAGAAAATCAGGGCGTTGTTACCTTTGGAAAAGCCCTGTTAATCGGAGTATTGATTTCTGCGATTACGGCCTTGGGCATAGCAATTGCCGATTTCATTTATACCGCCGTTATTAACCCCAATTTTTTCGAAGAATACAAGGCGACCATGATAGCGCAGGGACATACTGAACCTATTCCGGATTACGGCAGTTTTTTTATGGCTTTCTTAATGTTTGCTACTGTTCTAATTCTAGGTTTTATTATTTCATTAATTTCAGCAATGCTATTACAACGTAAACCTTAAAAAAATGAACCACAAAGCAACCACTCCGGAAGAATACATTGCGCAGTTACCCGCTGATCGGAAGCCTGTAATTACAAAACTTCAACAAACTATTCTTAAAAACTTACCCAAGGGTTTTGAGGCGCAAATGAATTACGGCATGTTAGGTTTTGTGGTACCTCATTCGCTTTATCCGGGAGGATACCACTGCGACCCGAAACTGCCGTTGCCCTTTATAAATCTGGCCTCTCAAAAAAACTTCGTAGCCGTATACCATTCAGGCATCTATGCCGATCCGGAACTCTATGAATGGTTCGTTTCTGAATATCCCAAACATTGCAAACGCAAGATGGATATGGGGAAAAGCTGTATCCGCTTTAAATATATGGATGATATCCCCTATGAACTTATAGCAGAATTAACAACCAAGTTGACGGTAGAACAATGGGTAGCACTGTATGAAAAGAATGTAAAACGATAGCTAAAAATATACGAGTGCATTCCCTTAGTTTAGCAATGTCATTTATGTAGATGTTCATTATCTTTTAATTTACATTCAATAATAATGAATGACAACTAAACCGGTAAAGGCGAATTAGGAGCGCTGCAAAAACCATTTAGGGTTGAATACAGATCAACGATGGATGTACGTTTTGGTAGAAAGACCAGAAGGGGAACAGCTATTCTACCCAATGGAGTCCCGTGAAAAGTGATACTTCCCATTTTTGGTCCAACGAATCTAGTTTATGATAAGTTTTCGTTTGGAAAACCTGGCAGCACTGCTAGGACAACGTAAAAAAGAAGAGATTACGATCGTTGGTAAAATAAAAGAATAGGAGTGCGGCAAATTTAGTTGGACCCCAAATCCAGATGGTAATAAATTAGAACTCAGGGAGCCAGTAGACAAAGTGTTTCCGTAAAGCTTTCGAGCGTTCATTTTTTAAAGGAGTTATAAGGTTAAAAAATAATTATTACTTTTAACCTTATAACAACCTAAAAAACAAGTATGTCAGAAGAAAACAAAGACCTAGGTGATAAAGCCGAAGATGCTTTTGAAAGCGCCAAAGACAAGACCAGCGATTTAGGTGAACAAGCCAGTGAAAAATTTGAGGATGCCAAAGAAGCTACCAAAGAATTTGCAGAGGAGGCCAAAGAAGCGGCTAGCGATTTTGCAGATGAAGCTAAAAAAACTGCCAATGAATTTACTGAAAGTGCCAAAGAAGCTTTTCAAGGAGGAGAAAACAAAAAGCTACTTGCAGGTATCTTGGCCATTATTTTAGGCTCCCTAGGAGTGCACAAGTTCATTCTTGGTTACCAAAAAGAAGGTTTTATACTACTTGGTGCATCTATCGTTGGTTATGCGACCCTTTGCTTGTTCGTTGGAATCTTTATATTAATGGCTACTGGAATAGTAGGCTTAATAGAGGGCATCATCTATTTGACCAAGTCCGATGAGGAGTTTTACAACACCTACCAAGCTGGTCAAAAACCTTGGTTCTAAAAAAATTAAGTCAGATTATTACGATCTGGCTTTTTTATTACATTTTATCATCGTAATATTGCAATATACAAATATATAATGGGTCTTACCAAAACACAAATATTCGATTATAAGCAAAACAAGTTAGCTGCCCTTTTTAAGGTACTGGCCCATCCTGCGAGGATCGCAATTCTTCAGTACATAAGCAATGAGGAGTCCTGTATTTGCAAAAACATTGTAGAGGAGATCGGTCTTGCACAACCAACCATTTCCCAGCACCTTAAGGAACTAAAGAGTATTGGCCTAATTAAAGGAGAAATCGAAGGGAAGAAAGTGTGCTATTGCATTGATCTAGACAAATGGAAACAGATGCAAACCTTGCTGAATACTTTCTTTGACAAGACCAAATTCAATTGCTGTTAATCTTAAAACTAAACACATGAAAACGAGTGAATTTTTATCGCTATTACAAGAAAATCCGTCTAAAAGCCTATTATTCGAATATGATTCGGGCAAGTACGTCGGCGCTAACTATCATATCACCGAAGTAAAGAATATCACCATTGACTCGGTAGACTGCGGTGCCGGGACCGACTTTTGGAAAGAGACCATCATACAGCTTTGGGAAAGTCCTGAAGAAAAAGACACCCGAGACTATATGACCGCTTACAAAGCACTGGGAATCTTGAAAAAAGTAGACCAGATCAAGCCTATGGAAAAATCGGTGATCGTAAAATTCGAATACAGCAACGATCAATTTCATACAGCACAACTATTCGTAAACGATGTTACCATTGATCAGGATAAGTTGGTAATGAAGCTAGGTGTTGAACAAACCGACTGTAAAGCCAAGGAGACTTGTGGTGTTCCTGTTTTAAATACGACTAGCTCGGAAGAAACATGCACTCCGGGAGGTGGCTGCTGTTAAACCCCTGCTCATGAAAATTCGTAAAATGACACCCACCGATTGGGAAGCTGTCGCCACTATCTATGCCGAAGGAATCGCTACCGGTTTTGCAACCTTCGAAAAAGACGTTCCATCGTACAAAGATTGGGATACCGCCCATATGAAAACCTGTCGCTTGGTCGCTATTGAGGGCGACCAAATCCTTGGTTGGGCGGCCTTATCCCCAGTTTCGAGTCGGTGTGTTTATGGTGGTGTTGGCGAAGTCAGTGTCTATATCAGCACCGAAAGTCGTGGGCGTGGTACTGGGAAAGCCCTTCTAAATGCATTAATTACTGAAAGTGAAGCTGCTGGCTTATGGACAATTCAATCGGGTATTTTCCCAGAAAACAAAGGCAGTATAAAATTACATGAAAACACCGGCTTTCGATTCATTGGCAAACGGGAACGAGTAGGCAAGCTAGATGGCATTTGGAAAGACAACCTCTTATTCGAAAGGCGAAGCCAACTCATAGGTGTTGATTAACAAACCTTAAAAAAACACTCGCCTTTGCGAGGCTGAAATTAAAAGAATACAACAATGAAAAACATCCTTGTACTTTGTACCGGAAACTCTTGCAGAAGCCAAATGGCCCATGGGTACCTTAGAACCCTACAAAAAGATTCGGCGGTAATTTATAGTGCCGGCATAGAGACTCATGGTCTTAACCCAGGTGCTGTCGCAATTATGGCAGAAGATGCTATTGATATTACAGGGCACACAAGCAATAATGTAGATGAATACGAAGGCATTAAGTGGGATTTTATCATAACAGTATGCGACCATGCAAAGGAAAACTGCCCTTTTATAGCCGCTCCGAATGCCGAACGCATTCATCACAACTTCTTTGATCCTTCGAAAGTTGTGGGTAGTGCAGCCGAAAAACATGCAGCTTTTCAAAAAGCACGAAACGAAATCAAGGAATTTTGTAGCACTTTTGTAGACCAGAACTTAAATTAGCGATCTATACTTTGCCCATTCTCGGTAAGCTTACGTTCCAACTCGGCCTGAAATTCTTCCATTACAGGTTTTACCGTACTTTCCGGAAGATCGGCGATTTTGATGTACATCAAACCGTCGACAGAATTGTTAAACAACGGATCTACGTTAAACGCGACAACTTTTGCGTTCTGTTTAATGTATTTTTTAATTAATACGGGCAAGCGCAAGCTTCCTGGCTCTACCTCATCGATCAACCTGTCAAACTTGTTCAGGTCGGCCTGGGTCTCGTCAAAAACGAATTCCTTATCGGCATCTTTAAGTTTCACCTTGAATTCTTTTTTGGGCCGAACATACTGTGCTACGTATGGGTCCCAATAATTACTTTTCATAAATTCGATCATCAATGACTTTGAAAATTTCGAGAATTGATTACTAATACTTACCCCGCCTATCAAATATTTATGTTCGGGATGGCGCAGCGTCGTATGTACAATTCCCTTCCATAACAAAAATAAAGGCATGGGTTTCTGTTGGTATTCTTTGATGATATAGGCCCTGCCCATCTCGATGGACTGGCTCATCATCCCAAACAGTTCGGGCTCAAAACGAAAAAGATCTTGAAGGTAAAAACCATCGATTCCATATTTTTTAAAAATCTCAGAGCCTAGCCCCATACGATAAGCTCCGGCAATGACTTTCGACTGGTTGTCCCAAAGGAACATATGGTGATAGTAGGCATCGAACTGATCAATATCGGTAGAATTATTGGTTCCCTCACCAATTGCCCGAAAGGTAATCTCACGTTGTCTCCCTATTTCTTTGAGTGTAAAAGGCATTTCGTTTGCAGGGGCCAAAAACACTTCATAGTTTTTGCTCTGCAACAGCCTCCTATCTTTGTCGATCAGTTTTTCTATCTCTCCTTGTATTACCTCTGTACGTACCGCTGTTGCAATCTTACGAGGTTGTTTTGGAAGCTTTAAAGCAGTAGGTATTTGATCGATCAACCGCTCTTTTTGATAGGCATTCGAAAGAATATAAGTCTTCTTCCTCAAAAGTTCGGCATACTCTTCTAAACTCACTTGTTCTTCCTGCGTACTTACAGAAATGGGTTGACCAATACGCACCTTAATAGGCCTATGGCGTTGGGTATACACTTCAGACGGCAACTTGGCCGTTCTAAAAACACTACTGATTCTGGCCAAACGGTAGAAAAGTTTGCTATTTCTCGCATGAAAGTAAATAGGCACCACGGGAACCTTCGCTTTGCGTATCATCTTGATCGCGGTCTCTTCCCAAGTTTTGTCTACAATATTCTTCCCCTCCTTGTTGGTAGAAACTTCCCCAGCAGGAAAAATACCCATAGGATGACCATCTCTCAAATGCATCATAGCCTGCTTAAACCCCCCAAGACTGCTCTTCGCTTCCTTACGATCCTCAAACGGATTCACTGCAAAGAGATATTGCGCCAAGGGAGCAAAACGTTCTAACAAAAAGTTGGCCATTACTTTATAATCGGAACGGTGTTGCAATAGTAACTTTAAAAGCACAATCCCGTCCATTCCCCCTAACGGATGATTACTTATGGTTATATAGGCACCTTCTTTGGGAAGTCGTTTTAATTCGTCACTGGGAATTTCATAGTCGATCTCGTACATATTGAGTATTGCATCTAAAAAGTCTTCCCCTTCCAAATGACTGATCTCGTCATACTCCCGCGACATTCGGGAAAGTTTTGTAACCTTAAATAAGATCCATGCCAGAAAAGTACCAATAAACCCGAACTTGTCTAGATTTATAGCCTTTGCCACTTCTTTGGCGGTCACTAAACCCATAGTATTTAATAATTTAGGAAGCCGCTAAGATAGGAAAAACGTTATAGGTCTACCCTATTTTAACATTCCTAAAAAAGAACTATATTCCCTACTTCACAACCAGCTGTAAGGTCTCGTTACTACGTTGCTCAAGCAATACCTCATACCCGTTCCGAAGAGATGAAACGGCAGCCTCGTTAAAATGACGAATGGTATAAAGCGAAACACCTTCATGACAAACAAGCTTGAACCTGCTTTTGAGTAAATTCAGTACCTCTTCCAACCGGCCGAAGGTATTATCTACACATACCGAAAAACTAATGGCAGAATTTTGAATCAAGTCGACCTTCATCTTATGTTCATGGAACAACTTAAAAAGCTCACTGATGCTATCCTCGACGATAAAAGAAAAGTCAAGCGATGATAATTTTAAAAGCACTTGGTTCTTCTTTACTATAAAGCAAGGCACATTGGGCTCTATACCAACCCCTTTACCAACGGTGGTCCCAGGATTTTTAGGATGTATGAACGATTTTACGTGCAAAGGAATTTCTTTGCCCTGCAGTGGTTGCAATGTCTTTGGGTGTATGACCGAGGCGCCATAAAATGCCAATTCGATCGCTTCCCGATAAGAAATTTTATGCAGTAATTGCGTTTCCTCGAAATACCGAGGATCTGCATTCAAGACACCCGGCACGTCTTTCCAAATAGTAACCGAATTCGCATTGAGGCAATATGCTAAGATTGCGGCTGAATAATCAGAACCCTCTCTTCCGAGCGTGGTTGTGAAATTATTATCGTCGCTACCTAAAAAACCTTGGGTAATATAAAGTCGTGATTTATCTATACCTTCCGTAACATTTTGTTGGGTTTTCTCCCAGTTCACTCCTACATCGCGATAACTATTATCCGTTTTTATATAATCTCGAACATCGAGCCAAGTATTCTGTATTCCTACCTCGTTTAAATAAGTACTGACGATGGTTGTCGAAATTAACTCTCCGTACCCCACAACTTGATCATACACAAAATTATACTTGGGAGATTTATTCCAAGCTAAAAAACCATTTACCTCATCTACCAGTGCCTTGACCTTTGCAAAAATAGGATGATTCTCATTTTCGAAAAGCCCCTTTAAAATAGCATAGTGATAGGCTACCACTTCTTCAACAGAAGGGGCTAAGCTAGCCTTATCATTAAAATAGGCATCGGCGACCGCTTCCATGGCATTGGTTATTTTCCCCATTGCCGACACCACTACCAATGTATTCTCATGGCCTGTCTCCCTTAGTACACTAACCATATTTTTTATCGCTTCTGCATCTTTGACAGACGCACCTCCAAACTTAAAGACTCGCATATATACCTTAACTTTATTTTCTTATTCTAAGAATATCCCCTTCTCGAATTAGTTAACAAGACCTTTGCAACGAGTTTCTTAATCAAGTCCTCGTTCCATTAAATACAGATCCAGACCCGGGGCCCAATATTCTTTTTGAACCTTTACTACCTTATAACCAAACTTTTCAAAAAAGCGATAGGACAATTGAGAGGTATTCACCACCAACTTGCGTATCGCAGCCTCGGATTTAAATACGCCCATACAATGCTCCATCATCGCTTTTCCCAAACCAGAACCCGTATGTGAAGGGTCAAAAAAAATCCAACGGACCAGGCCGATACCCTTATCACGTTCTACCAAACACCCTGCACCCCCTACTATTTCACCTTGCATTTCGAGGGTAAAATAACGCTGCCCCTCATGGTCTAAAAAAGACTCAAAATCATTCACCTCGGAAGTATCAAAATAGGTGGGGACGTTTCGCCATAAGATTTCAAGCAGTTTTTTCCTATCCCCTATTTCATAGCTCCGAATCATCCCTGAAAAACTAATTGTTCTTTAAAAAGTTGGCCATGGCTTCTTCGTTCAGTTGCACCACATCCCAATCGCGCATCACGCGAGCTCCTTTCTTTTCATAAAACTGAATCGCGGGTTCGTTCCAATCCAACACTTCCCAACTAATTCGTTTTACGCCTGCACGATGACCGTATTTTACCACCTCTTTCAACAGGGCATTCCCCAAGCCACTTCCGCGCATCTCTTCGGTCACAATTAAATCCTCAAGATGTATAACAGGTCCTTTCCACGTGGAGTAGCGAGGGTAGATTACCGCCATTCCAACAATAGTATTCCCTGCTTCTGCCACAAAACAATGAAATAAAGGTTGCGTCCCATAACCCGCCTGTATTAGGTCATCAACGGTTACCTCCACCGCATTGTCCTCTTTCTCAAATGAAGCCAACTCTTGAATCAAGTTCAAGACTTCTGGCATATCTGCCGCTTGCGCGTCGCGAATCTTATAGTCCATAATTGTTACAAATAAAACACAAAGTTATAAATTTAAAAAACGAAACCCGTACGAAAACGTTTTAGTTTCACAAAATACCCGATATTTGTGCCCAAGTAAACAACTATCCATAATGTTAAAAAGTAAGAATACCACCTTAGGCGAATATATCATTGAAAATCAGTCTTCTTTTCAATATTCTTCGGGTGAATTGTCGAAACTGATCAATGCCATCCGTTTGGCCGCCAAAGTCGTCAACCACGAGGTAAACAAGGCGGGTTTAATCGATATCCTTGGCGCGGCGGGAGACACCAATATACAAGGCGAAGACCAACAGAAACTAGATGTGTTGGCCAATGAAAAATTCATTCAAACACTTAAAAACAGGGAAATTGTTTGTGGCATCGCTTCCGAAGAGGAAGATGATTTCATCAGCATCAATAGCAACGACGAACAGCACCGAAACAAATACGTCGTCTTGATCGATCCGTTAGATGGTTCTTCCAATATTGACGTAAACGTTTCGGTAGGAACCATTTTCTCCATATACCGGAGAATTACCCCAGAAGGCACCCCGGTGACCTTAGAAGATTTTCTGCAGCCTGGTAGAAACCAGGTCGCTGCGGGCTACATTGTTTATGGCACCTCTACCATGTTGGTCTACACTACGGGAGACGGTGTAAACGGCTTTACCCTAAACCCCGCCATCGGAACTTTTTACCTATCCCATCCCAATATGGAATTTCCTGAAACCGGAAAAATTTATTCTGTAAACGAAGGCAATTACAACCATTTTCCGCAAGGCGTAAAAGACTATATCAAATACTGCCAAAAAGAAGAAGAAGATCGCCCTTATACCTCAAGATATATTGGTTCTTTGGTATCAGATTTTCACAGGAACATGATCAAAGGCGGTATCTATATGTACCCAAAAAGCAGTAAAGCGTCTAATGGAAAATTGCGCTTGTTATATGAATGCAACCCTATGGCATTTTTGGCAGAACAGGCCAATGGAAAGGCGAGTGACGGGCGCACGGCCATCTTAGATTTGCAACCCACCGAACTACACCAACGGGTCCCTTTCTTTTGTGGCAGCAAAAAAATGGTCGAAAAGGCAGAAGAATTCATGAAATAGGCACTAAAAAAAGCGGCCCGTAAAAGAACCGCTTTCTTATTTCACTTAACAACAGTCTTACTTGTTCATATTTTTAATTTCCTCTTTGAAATTATCCTCATCAACGCCTGCATGAACCAATTTTAAGGCTTTGTGCACCACATAGGAAATGTTCGAAGGTGTAAATCCGAGCCCTACGCCCAAACGCTCCAACATAGCCGTCTGCCGTTCGCCCAATTCATCATCTGCATACACCATACGCGCCAAGTCGTACAAGCGTTCCAAACGACGATCATAGTTAGAAGGCGGGTTTATGGGATGGCTCATAAAATCTTTCAAGGTCTTTTTATACTCCTCTTCCGAAATATCCAACTTCCGGGCCAAACGGTCTAAAAATGCTTTTTCCGCTTCAGTAATAACCCCATCACTCATTGCAACACGAACAATGGCGGCAAAATGATCTTGGTTGCGTTCTCTAAAACCACTATCGAACAAATCTAAAATCGACATATATCTTAATTTATTCGGCAAATATAATTTTTTTGAGGGTCATATTCGAGCTTCCTTTTGATTATTTTGTCGTTCCCCACTTCCCGATCATGATCGGGAAGTGGGTCGCGCTATCCGCTACAAATCCTCCCCACAAAAAGTGGCTCCGGGTTTTTCGCTCCTATCCCTAACGCGCACTCCGAATCGGCCCAAAAGAAGTAAGATATTGACTAACTTTCCAGAGCCATTTGAAATAGCACCAATGACCAGGGAAGAACTCTACGAAATAGCACAAGATTGGTTCCGACAACAAGAGTGGAAACCTTTTCCCTTCCAAAAGAATACCTGGAAGGCTTTTCTTCAGGGGAAGAACGGCCTCTTAAACGCTCCTACCGGCAGCGGCAAAACCTATGCCCTCTGGTTCCCGATCGTCCTTAGCTACATTAAAAAAAATCCGGAATATCAAAGTAAGCATACGAAAGGTCTCAAAGCGATTTGGATTACCCCGTTGCGCGCCCTTTCACAAGAAATAAAACAATCGGCCGAACGGGTCACCGCCGATTTGGGCACCCAAATGACCGTGGGCATTCGCAGCGGGGACACTACCACCAAAGAACGGGCCCAACAAAAAAGGCAAATGCCCGATTTGTTGATCACCACTCCCGAGAGTCTGCAACTGCTGCTTGCCTCAAAGGGATATGACAAAACCTTTAAGAATTGCATGGCCATCGTCGTAGACGAATGGCACGAACTTTTGGGCACCAAAAGGGGCGTTCAGATGGAGCTGGGCCTTTCCCGCTTAAAAACGGTTGCCAAAGAACTTCGCACATGGGGTATCTCGGCCACCATAGGTAATTTGGAAGAGGCGCGACAGGTGCTATTGGGCCCCAACTCTAAAGCCCTGAAAAACTCCGTCATGATCAAGGCCAATATCCATAAAAAAATAACGGTCAAAAGTATTATCCCGAAAGAGATGGAGACCTTTCCTTGGCGCGGGCATTTGGGCATTCGGTTATTGGAAGACACCATTCCAATCATCAACAAAAGCAAAACCACCCTGCTTTTTACCAATACGCGAAGCCAATGTGAAATCTGGTTCCAAAAAATACTGGAAAAACATCCAGAATATGCCGGCGCGCTCGCCATGCATCATGGCAGTATCAACAAAGACACCCGCCTATGGGTAGAACAGGCGATTCGGAACGAAAGCCTTACCGCAGTGGTCTGCACCTCGAGTCTAGACCTGGGAGTCGACTTTGCCCCCGTCGAGACCGTTGTTCAAATCGGAGGCCCCAAAGGCATCGCCCGCTTCTTGCAACGCGCTGGCAGAAGTGGTCATCGCCCCGGAAAAGAAAGTGTTATCTACTTTCTCCCCACCCATGCCATCGAACTTATAGAGGCTTCTGCCCTGCAACAGGCCGTAAAACAACAGGCCGTGGAAGACCGCATGCCCTATCTCAACAGCTTCGACGTATTGTTGCAGTACCTGACGACCCTTGCAGTTTCAGACGGTTTTTACCCTGATGAGATCTTTGCTGAAATCAAGCAAACATTTTGTTACCAGGCGATTACCGAAGATCAATGGCAATGGCTCCTAAACTTTTTGGTAATGGGCAGTCAGAGTTTACAGAGTTACGACGAATACAAAAAGGTCGATGTTGAGAAAGACGGGCGTTTTAAAATAACGAACCGGGGGGTCGCCATGCGCCACCGTTTTCAAATCGGTACGATCGTCGGGGATGCCAACCTTACGGTACGCTATCAAAAAGGCGGGTACATCGGTTCGATCGAGGAGTACTTTATATCCAAGCTCGTACCAGGGGATGTTTTTACCTTTGCAGGGCGTAATCTAGAATTCATTCGCATCAAGGAAATGCAGGTGCATGTGCGCAACTCACAAAAAAAAACAAACAAGGTCCCCAGCTGGATGGGCGGGCGGCTTACGCTATCCGCGCAAATGTCCGAACTTTTGCGAAATGAACTCTATACGGCCGATAAGACCCCAGAAGACCAGTCGATAGAAATACGATCGCTGGCCCACATTTTTGAGCGGCAACGCCTTGAGAGTCTTGTGCCAAAACCGGATCAGTTTTTAATTGAAAGCTTTAAGACCGAGGATGGCTATCATTATATCTTTTACCCGTTCGAAGGTAGGTTTGTACATGAAGCCATGGGCAGCCTGTTGGGGTATCGCATTAGCCTGCTCTCTCCCATTACCTTTTCCTTGGCCTTCAACGACTACGGCTTTGAACTCTTATCTGATCAGGAGCTCGACATGCAACAGGTGCTCGACAACAATCTGTTCACCACCGAGTATATGTTGGATGACCTTCAAAAAAGCCTAAACGCCACAGAAATGGCACGTCGCAAATTTCGGGATATTGCCGTTATCAGCGGGCTCGTTTTTACCGGCTACCCAGATAAAGGAGTTAAAATGAAACACCTTCAAAGTAGTTCACAACTGCTTTTCAATGTATTTCGCGATTACGAAGCAGACAATCTCCTGTTTCAGCAAGCCTTTCGCGAAACCTTTGAACACCAATTAGAAGAAGGCCGCCTGCGCTTGTCGCTTGAACGGATCGCCACCCAAGAAATCGTTTGGAAGGCCTGTACCGATCCCACCCCATTTTCGTTCCCCTTGATTACCGACCGTATGAGCCGCGAAAAGTTATCCAGCGAAAAACTGGCAGACCGTATTAAACGCATGGCGGCCTTGTTGAGTAAAAGGTAGTTAGCAAGAATCGGGTTTTCTAACAGACCGTCTCGACCTATTTTTGCTTCGTAACATAGAAAGAACATGACAGCACAAGAACAACTAAATTACGAGCGAATCGCAGCGGCCATTGCCTATTTAAAAACGAATTTTAAAGCGCAACCCTCTTTAAATCAAATTGCCGAACAAGTACATTTGAGTTCGTTTCATTTTCAGCGCCTATTCACCGATTGGGCGGGGGTAAGTCCCAAAAAATTCATGCAGTATTTGAGCTTGGAGTACGCGAAACAACTCCTGACACAAAAGAAGACTACCTTGTTCGAAACCGCCTACCAAACAGGACTGTCAGGTTCAAGTAGGCTCCACGATCTATTTGTGAATATTGAAGGGATGACCCCTGGGGAATATAAAAATGGGGGCGCAAACTTACGCATCAACTACAGTTTTGCCGAAAGCCCTTTTGGCCACATCATCGTAGCTGCTACCCAGAAGGGAATCTGTCACCTAGCCTTCTGCACGAACAAACAAGAGGCTGTAAAGACTTTAAAAGAACGTTTTCCGAAAGCGACCTACATAGAAGTGGTAGATCGCATACAACAAGAAGCCTTGTTCATCTTTCAGCATGATTGGAGCAAACTGGGACAAATAAAACTGCACTTGAGCGGCACCCCTTTTCAATTAAAAGTCTGGGAGGCCCTTTTAAAGATTCCCATGGGCGACCTCGCCTCTTACGGGACCGTTGCAACGGCCATTGGCAAACCAAAAGCATCAAGGGCCATTGGAACCGCTATAGGAAGCAATCCTGTAGCCTACCTGATACCTTGCCACCGTGTCATTCAGGCTTCCGGTAATACCGGCGGCTATATGTGGGGAGGTACTCGAAAATCAGCAATAATTGCATGGGAAGCAGCCAAAACCGCCAGTTGATCCAACAAGAAACGGGTTTTGATCTCTTTTGCCATTTGGCATCTTTACCTCAGTAGAAAATCCACTTATAAATCCAATGCGATTCAACCTCTTAAGGAGGATTGAGCATTCCCTAAAAAAAATACATGAAAACGTTTATTCTTATTCACGGTTCTTGGCATAGCGCTTGGAACTGGCACCTGGTAATTCCCATTTTAGAAAAAAAAGGACACCGGGTATTGACACCCGACCTACCAGGTATGGGGCGCGACAAAACGCCCATTCAAGAAGTTACAATGGCCTCGGCTGTTGAAAAAATTTGCCAATTAGTCGATTCGATCAAAGGAAAGGTAATCCTTCTCGGTCATAGTAAAAACGGTATCATGATTTCCCAGGCCGCAGAGTACCGTTCTGAAAAAATAGAAAAGCTCATTTACCTAGCGGCCTACCTGATTCCTAATGGTAAAACACAGGCCGAATATTCGGATCAGGATACCGAAGGGGTGCTGAAACCCTATGTCATTAGGCACCCAGAATCCGCTTCTCATAGCTTACGATCCGAAATCTATAAAGATGGGCTCTACCACGATTGCGAAGACACCATCGTTCAACTGGCAAAGCTACTACTAAGCAAAGAACCTGTAGCATCTGCCATAACTCCATTACAGCTTACACAAGAAAAGTACGGCATAGTACCACGATATTATATAGAATGTGCCGAAGATAGGGCGGTCACCCCTGTTATTCAACGAAAGATGTACAAAGAGATGCCATGTGAGGAAGTGTATACGATGCGTACCGTTCATTCGCCCTTCTTTAGTAAACCAGGCGAACTATGCACCATACTTTGTAAAATAGCGACTGCTCAATGAAAACAACACTCCAAAGACTAGCGGCTATAGATTGGCAGAAAACCGCCCAAGACCTATCTGAAAAAGGGTATGCGACCATTCCTAAATTCCTTTCAAAAAAGCACTGCAACCAGTACATTGGTTTATACGATGAAACCCATCTCTTTCGAAAAGCCGTCGTAATGGAACGCTACCGTTTTGGTCGAGGAGCGTACAAATATTTTTGCTACCCACTTCCAGAAATTGTGCAAACGATTCGTGAAAACATATATCCCAAGTTAGCTCCCATTGCCAATAAATGGATGAAAGACCTGGGAATAGCGCATCACTTCCCCAGTACGCTTTCAACCCTATTGAAACAATACCATCAAAACAATCAACTCCTGCCTACACCATTGCTATTAAAATACGGCAAAGGTGGCTTTAATACCCTGCACCAGGATCTGTACGGTACGGTCTACTTTCCCTTGCAATCCGTGCTTTTTTTAAATGAACCCGAAGTGGATTTTACCGGTGGGGAATTTGTTTTGACACAGCAAGTGCCAAGAACGCAATCGAAACGATTGTTTTAAAACCAAAAAAAGGGATATGCTCCTATTTACGACGCAATTTCGCCCAATAAGGGAAAATAAAGGCTATTACCGGGCGCATATGAAGCATGGGGTAAGCGAAGTACATACCGGAAATCGGCATACCTTGGGAATTATATTTCATGATGCAGCCACTTAGGTTATGAAACTACACAAGGATATTTCGAATACCCAGCTGCAGAGTCTAATTAAAATTAGAACCATTCGGCTGGGCGGTAATAAAACGCTCAAAATATACAGGACATTAACGTGCAAATCAGGTAAAAGAATGAACAAAGACAACAGAGTTTTCTTTGACAACATTCATGATGCAGAAGCCTATGGGTACCGCCCCTGCGGTCATTGTATGAAACTGGCCTACCAAGAGTGGAAAAAGAATGCTGTAAACGAGTTTCGGACATAAGTCCAAATCTTATAGTAGAAAGCTATCATCCCATTTTATACTCGGCGCACTATTGGTATCTTTGGCGATATGGAAACCCATCGCATTACGATAAAAGACCAGCATTTTGTAATGCATCCATTGG
The DNA here is from genome assembly GCA_938010765.1 of uncultured Flavobacteriaceae bacterium. Taxonomy (GTDB): domain Bacteria; phylum Bacteroidota; class Bacteroidia; order Flavobacteriales; family Flavobacteriaceae; genus Pelagihabitans. The sequence goes on from CALLVX010000010.1 coordinate 25,727, forward strand.
GAGGGCTTTTTTGGGAAGCACAAAGCATGTTATTGATCAGCGATGTCCACTTGGGGAAAGTTTCCCATTTTCGCAAGTTTGGCGCAGCGGTACCCCAGGCGGCGGTCCAAAAGAATTTTGAACTATTGAGTAAATCGGCGGCTTACTTTTCTCCGAAAACAATCTGTTTTATGGGCGATTTGTTTCATTCCTCATTGAACAAGGAATGGCATCTTTTTGAAGATTGGGTTGCCCAGCTGCGTTGCAAAATTGTGCTAGTGGTGGGCAATCACGACATTATTTCACCTTTAAAATACGAGGCCTTAGGAATACAAGTAGTCCCAGAAATACGCCTCGACGGTTTTCTCCTAACACATCATCCGGAAGAAAGTGAAAACTTCTTTAATTTCTCAGGACACATACATCCCGCGGTTCGTCTTCAAGGGCAAGGCCGGCAATCCTTGCGATTGGCCTGTTTCTTTAAGTCGAAAACCCAAATGATCTTACCAGCATTTGGAGAATTTACAGGAACTTTTACGTTAAAACCAAAACCAGGGGATGAGGTATTCACCCTAGTCGAAAATAGCATTGTAAAAATATAGCTATCCTTTTGTGATGGGTGTCACTACCCCTTATATTTGCACAAAATTGCTCCGTTGTCGCATACCACTATTCAACAGCTATTCGCACAGTCTCCTCAAATCAGGAAACTGCGGGATACTATTGCCCTACCTTTTGATTCCAAGGAAAAAACCAACCAAAAAATTCACCTAAAAGGGCTTACAGGCTCTTCGCTATCTTTTGTAATAGCACAATTTTTTTTTTATGCAGACCAACCATTTTTAGTCGTACTCAATGACAAGGAAGAAGCTGCTTACTACCTCAATGATCTAGAGCGTCTTATCGGTGAAAGCGAGGTGCTCTTTTACCCGGGCAGTTACCGCAGACCTTATCAAATTGAGGAAACCGATAATGCGAACGTATTATTGCGGGCCGAAGTACTTAACCGAATCAACTCACGAAAAAAACCAGCGGTCATTGTCACCTACCCCGATGCCCTTTTCGAAAAAGTAGTTACGAGGAAAGAACTCAATAAGAATACGCTGAAAATAAAGCTCGATGACACCTTGTCGCTCGACTTTTTGAACGAGGTACTCTTCGAATACAAATTTCAACGTGTTGATTTCGTTACAGAACCCGGGGAATTTTCAGTAAGGGGAGGCATTGTAGATGTGTTTTCCTTCTCACACGATGAACCCTATCGAATCGAATTTTTTGGAGATGAGGTCGACAGTATTCGAACCTTTGATGTGGAGACACAATTGTCGACCGATAAAGTTTCTAAAATCAGTATTATTCCCAATGTTGCGAACAAATTCCTCGATGAGAAAAGGGAGAGCTTTCTTCGCTACATTCCATCCAATACTTCAATTTTTGTCAAAAACACCGATTTACTTTTTGACCGCTTAAACGATTTTTTCCAAAAGGCCGAGACCGCCTTTGCCAAATTTTCGGAAAATATAAAACATGCCACGCCTACCGAACTTTTCATGAACGGCGAACGTTTTGAAAAACAGTTGATCCACTTTAGGTTGATCGAAATGGGTCAAAGCGAGGGAGACAATGACATTTCAATTCAATTCAGCACACAGCCACAACCCTCGTTCAACAAAAAATTTGATCTGCTTATAGAAAACCTGAATTCGCAAAGACAAAAAGGATACACCAACTATATTTTCTGTGCTAGCGAACAACAGGCCAAACGCTTTCATGCCATTTTTGAAGAGGTACCACAGGAAGTGCATTATAAGACCATCGTTTTTCCATTATTTCAAGGATTCGTAGAAGACGACTTAAAAATTGCCTGTTATACCGACCACCAAATCTTTGAACGTTACCATAAGTTTCAGCTTAAAAACGGCTATGCCAAGAAACAGGCCATTACCTTAAAGGAACTTAACAAGCTCGAAATTGGGGATTATGTTACCCATATCGACCATGGGATCGGGAAGTTCGGAGGGTTGCAAAAAATAGATGTAGAGGGGAAAAAACAAGAGGCGATCAAACTCATGTACGGAGAACGTGATATTCTGTATGTGAGCATTCATGCACTGCATAAAATCTCAAAATTCAATGGGAAAGACGGGACCGTACCGAAAATATACAAACTGGGTTCCGGAGCTTGGAAAAAAATAAAGGACAAGACCAAATCGCGTGTCAAAAAAATAGCGTTCAATCTCATCAAAATATACGCGAAACGCCGATTGGAAAAAGGCTTTCAATACGATCCTGACAGCTACCTTCAAAACGAGCTTGAAGCTTCTTTTATCTACGAGGACACCCCCGATCAAAGTACGGCGACCGAAGACATTAAAAAAGATATGGAAAGTGAACGCCCTATGGATCGTCTGGTTTGCGGGGATGTTGGCTTCGGAAAAACAGAAGTAGCGATAAGGGCCGCTTTTAAAGCCGTAGATAACGGAAAGCAAGTTGCTATATTGGTACCCACCACAATTCTCGCCTTTCAACACCATAGAACATTTACCGAACGTTTAAAAGAAATGCCGGTGACGGTCGATTATCTGAACCGGTTCCGTACAGCCAAAGAAAAGCGGGAAACCTTGGAGCGCTTAGAGGCCGGGAAAGTAGATATTATTATTGGCACCCATCAATTGGTGAACAAAAATGTAAAGTTCAAAGATTTGGGGCTTCTAATCGTTGATGAAGAACAAAAGTTCGGGGTAGCGGTCAAAGACAAACTAAAATCGATCAAGGAAAATGTAGACGTTTTGACTTTGACGGCCACCCCTATTCCCAGAACATTGCAGTTTAGTTTAATGGCCGCCCGCGACCTATCGGTCATCAATACCGCACCCCCTAATCGCTACCCTATCGAAAGTCAGGTAATTCGTTTTCAAGAAGAAACTATTCGGGACGCCGTAAGTTATGAGATACAGCGAGGCGGACAAGTATTTTTCATTCACAATAGAATCGAGAATATCAAAGAAGTTGCAGGCATGATCCAACGCCTAGTGCCAGACGCAAAAATTGCAATCGGACACGGGCAAATGGAAGGCAAAAAACTAGAAGGTCTTATGCTGGCTTTTATGAATGGGGAATTCGATGTACTGGTTTCTACCACTATTGTCGAAAGCGGACTCGATGTCACCAACGCAAACACCATCTTTATTAATAATGCCAACAACTTCGGATTAAGTGACCTGCATCAAATGCGAGGTCGTGTGGGGCGAAGCAATAAAAAGGCGTTCTGTTATTTTATAACCCCGCCCTATGAGGTAATGACCCCAGACGCCAGGAAACGTATTGAGGCCCTAGAACAATTTACCGCCTTGGGAAGTGGCTTCAATATCGCAATGAAGGATCTTGAAATACGTGGCGCCGGCGACTTGTTGGGAGGCGAACAAAGTGGCTTCATCAATGAAATTGGGTTTGAGACCTACCAAAAAATATTGTCCGAAGCCATAGACGAACTGAAGGAAAATGAATTCAAAGAGTTATATGAAGAGGTAGAAGGGGCTCATGAAAAAGTGTTCGTAAAAGACACCCAGATCGATTCTGATTTTGAACTGCTCTTCCCTGACGATTACATTAATAATATCACAGAACGCTTAAACCTTTATACCCAGTTGAACCTGGTCAAGGATGAAGTCGCCCTGCAGAAATTCGAAAAAGAACTGGTTGATCGTTTTGGCGAACTTCCGGTACAAGCAGAAGATTTGTTGAACTCGGTTCGTATAAAATGGACCGGCACCGCAATCGGCTTGGAAAAAGTAGTTATGAAGAAAGGCAAATTAATCGGCTATTTTATTGCAGACCAGCAGTCAGCGTTTTACCAAAGTGCCGGCTTCACCAAAGTATTACAATTTGCACAGGCAAATTCCCATATAGCTAAATTAAAAGAAAAACAGACCCGAAACGGCTTGCGGTTGCTGCTGGTCTTTGAAGGAATTGGTTCGATCAACAAGGCGCTAAAGGCGTTATCACCCTTAGAAATAAAAACAAAACAACCCGTCGCAAATTAAAACTTGAATGGAGTTTACCCTGGAAGAAAAATTAGCAATTGTAAAAGTAATCGATTCTGTAATCCTTGCAGATGATATTGTACATAAAGATGAAATAAACCTACTAAGTCAGCTGATGAACTTGCTCGACTTCGATAGTAATTTTATCGTTTCTGCGAGAATTATAGACGCAGAACAAGGTATGAAAATATTAAAGGGAATGACCATGGTCAAAAAACAAGACCTTGCGACCATTCTTGAAAACGTGGCCAATGCTGACGGGTTTGTACACGAAAAAGAGATGACCCTATTGACAAGTATTTTCTCTGTTATGGGAATTGGCCGAGACGTAGAGTACTAGAAAATAGAAAACTTTCTAACTTGCAAAAGAGTAGACTACCTCGGGGCTAGCCCACGAGGCATTAAAAGGAAATTTAACATTGATTTCGACGCAGCCCTGTCTGTACACTCGTCGTTCAGACCTCGGAGCATTATAAATCTCGATTATCGAGTAAACTTGGAGCGATTTTTGAATAACAAATAGGATATGAAACACCCACTAAGTATTATTGCATTCTTTATAGGGTTAACACTTTGTTCCCAGAACACTATTTCTGGCACCTTTTCACCAGCAGAAGACTTTAGCTGGCTCATTGCCTACCATCTAAAGCCAGGAGGACAAGCTTATATAGCAGATACCGCTATCAAAGATGGGGTGTTTACATTAACTATTCCTGAAAACTCAAAAACAGGAACCTACCGTTTGGTGTATGCTGTACCACAAGATGAATTCTATTTTGATGTGTTGTATACCGCCAATGAGGCGATTGAACTTAACTTCGATTTAAATAATGGGGTTTCCTTTACAAGCTCTGAGGAAAACAAACTCTTTCTTTCCTATTTCCAAGACATTAATAAAAGTGAACAACAGCTCGTTGATTTTTATGCCGTAGGTTCGAACAATACAACGACCTTTCAAAGAATAACCAAGGCCTTAAAAACAACACAGGCCGCCTATGAAAAAAGGTCTGAAAATTTGTATGCACAGAAGTTCATCGTAGCAAATAGAGGGTTCATACCAGAGACGCTTACCACAAAACAGGATTTTATTAAGAACAAGAAAGCGGCCTATTTTACCCATTTAAAATTTGATGACCCGGATCTTCAAGCGTCCGATTTTTTGGTAGATAAGGCGCTGAACTATGTTTTTACAGCACTTCCATCCGAACTTGGGTCATCAACCGATATTGAAGAAGTTTTAAAGGAAAATGTCACTACTTTGGCAATGCGTTTAGTGGAGCTCCCCGAGGATTATCAGTTTTATATATTTCATAAAATATGGGAACAAACCGCTGCCAATGGTTTGAATCAAGTATCAGATTTTCTCTTAAATTCTCATATGACGCCCAAGGCGCATTCAATAGACAATATGAAATTATTGGATGAAATAGAAGTGAAGAATCGATTGCGATTAGGAGCGGTAGCACCCGAAATAGAATGGGTAGATGACACTGTTGTAAAAAAACTAAGCACTTCGGAAGGAGCAGAACACTACCTCATCGTATTCTGGAGCAGCACCTGCGGCCATTGCTTAAAGGAACTTCCCGCCCTGCAAAAAGAATTGAAAACAAAGACCGCTGTAAAAGTCATCGCCGTAGGTTTGGAAAATGATGAGCTTACTTGGAAGCCTGAGTCGGCTAAATTAAATGATTTCGAGCATGCCATTGCCCTGGGAAGATGGGATAGTGAGTATGCAAAGCTTTATGACATTCACAAAACACCTACATACTACATTTTAGACAAGGACAAAAGAATATTGGCCAAACCGGAAAGTGATAAGGAAGTGGTTGCCTTTTTGAAAGAAAATAAATAAGCTAAAGGGTCTTTAAGTCCTTAATAGTCTTGAAGGCTACATCTACCTGTTCATCGTTTACCAGAATTGTAAACTCGTTTGTGGTCGATATGACCTCATAGAGCACAATTCCTTCCCAGGCCAAACGCTGAAAAATAAAATAATAGATTCCCGGTACGGAAACATTTTCAGCCGGCAACTTCACCGTAATAGAGGAAAGATTTTCTGCTTTCTGCGTGCATCTTTCCGCCTGAAAAAGTTCTTCAACCACCGCATCCAAAGTATTACTTAAAACAATGTTTATCTCATTGACTCCCCTAGAAGAGGTGTAAAATACATCTTGATTTGCATTTACCTTCTCCAAAAGTTTTGCTTGCTGGGATAAGATCGTTTCAGATACCAGAAAAGTAAAATCGGTCAAGGCAGAGCGAACCGTAATTTCCCCAATATTTTTGAGCACTTTTACAATTTTGTGGGTAGCTCTAAATTCAAGGTCATCAGAAAGGCGTTTTAATGCCATAACAATTGCTCCGTTACGAACATCTTTCCCCAATTCATCTTGAATTTCGGGTTTTACAATACGGGATAAGGAAGTAAGGTTGATAATGCCTTGAGCCAATGCACTTTGCAGAAATGGTTTTTTCTTAATATACTCTTCGACTACAGATGAGATTGTTTTCATTTTTGATTAGATTAGCTACAAAAATAACAATCTGTTACAAATAAAACAAATTTTTAAAAATGATAAAATGCATTCTCCAAATGGTCGACCTTAAAGATTCTTTTATTCTTTAGGATTGCTATGATATCGAAACGCACTTCTAAATTTAATTCGTTCTCGGTAATATAGGTATCCGCGGCCATTACGAGCAATTTTATTTTCTTGTTGGTAACCGTATCGGCAATCGGGATTATTTGATCATTGCTCCTAGCTCGCACCTCTACGATGGCCAATATTCCATCCTTCTCGGCGATAATATCAACCTCTGCCTTTAGGTAGCGATAGTTTCTGCAATGAATTGTATACCCTTTTTTAACCAAAAAATCGCCAGCGATTTGCTCTCCTTCTTTTCCAAACTCATTGTGTTTTCCCATACAAAGTGCCTTTAGTTAGCTAAAAAAGTGTATTTCATCGAAAAAATACGCAGTTTAACGTCTGCATTCACATTCTAGACGTAAATTCCCCAACCATACATCGAAAATAGCAGGATAAAGACACTATCCCAAAAGTTTAAGCGTTAAGAATAGCCCCTACACACATGAACGGTTCTTAAAGCCTACAAACTATGGAATATTTCGTTAATTGTAACACCTCTACATTAGCGCCGTACGGAACTGCCTTGGAT
>CALLVX010000011.1 GCA_938010765.1 uncultured Flavobacteriaceae bacterium
TTTGGCCGCTACAGGATGGAACCTCAAGAAAATGATGAAAAAGCTAAAGGAAGAATTCGAAAAATCAATTCGGCAGCTTGTTCATAAACTATTTCTACTTTTAGATAAACCTCAAATCATTAATTGATAAGGAACGACTAATTAGAAATCAAGCTAGTTTCAAGGGCATCTCTCTAAGGCGTTGCCCGGTTAATTTAAAAACTGCATTGGCAACAGCGGCTGCGATCGGTCCTAGAGGGGGTTCCCCCACGGCTCCTGGAACATCTGAATTTTGCAATAAGACCACGTCTATCTCTTTGGGAGCGTGTTTCATAAGCGCCATTTGGTAGGGGCCATAAATGGTCGGTTGCAATTGCCCGTCCTCAACGAACATTTGTTCGTGCATCGAAGCACTCATTCCCATAATAATAGCTCCCTCGCACTGTGCCCGTACCTGATCGGGATTCACTGCGATGCCCGGATCCATTGCGCAGGTGACTTTATGTACTTTAATTTCCTTGTCAACGATCGAGACCTCCACTACTTGTGCGCAAGGGGTATTGGCATCAGTAGAAGCGGCAAACCCCATGGCCCTTTCGTTGATGACCTTATTCGTCCACCCGGCTTTTTTAGCGGCGGCTTTGATGACTTCTTTTAACCGATGGCCGCGGTCGTCATCCTGAATTTGCGCCAAGCGAAACTCTACGGGGTCTTTTTTGGCCTTCACGGCCAATTCATCTATAAAGCTCTCAATGGCAAAGGTATTGGCCAAGAGCCCAAGGCTACGCCACCAGCTTGTAGCAAACGGTAATTTTACCCTCCATGAAATTGCTTGGTAATTAGGGATAGCACCGTATTGGATCATTCCCCCGCGCCATGCCCCCAAATCGGCTCCAAGAATCGGCTCCGCAATGCTTGGTACCATGGGAGAACCGAATGCGACATCCCCACTTGAAACGTTGTGTTCGATGGCTTCTATCAATCCGTTTTCGGCCAGTGTGGCCTTTAAGATATGATGGGTAGGGGGGCGAAAGGTGTCGTTTTGAAACTCTTCTTTTCTCGTAAAAAAGCATTTGACCGGTTTGCCTACGGCCTTCGACATAACTGCAGCTTGTATGCCGTTGGGGGTATGAAGCCGTCTTCCGAAACCACCTCCTAAAAAAGTAGGAACGATATTCACCTGTTCGTTGTCAAAACCAAGTCGATCGGCAATTTCATCACGAGTAATGCTCACGACTTGGGTAGACATATATATGGTCGCTTTGTTTTCTTCAACGAACGCCAAGGCGCCATTCGGTTCCAATTGCGCATGCGCCCCGATCGGACTCTTAAACTCTGATTGAATTAGTCCAGTAGCATCTTCTAAAAAATCATTGGGACCGCCTTCTTTTTGAATGACGAATGCCTCCCCTTTGCCTACCGCAATGAGTTCTTCTATATCGGCTGTTTGCCAGTTTTTGTCGGCTTTCCAATGGGCTTTGATTTTCTTTTTGGCGTTCTCTGCTTCAATTTGTGAATTGGCGACCACCCCTACAAAGTCTGTTTCCTTGATTATTTTGACGACCCCTGGCATTTGTTCCGCTTTTGTGGTATCGGCTCCTAAGAAAGTAGCGCCTATTGTTGAAGGGCGCACAACCGCGCCGTAAAGCATCCCGGGCATGCTTGCGTCCATCCCAAATAGTGGTGCGCCAAAAACCTTGTCTTTCAAATCGACTCTGGGAATGGGCTTTCCTATGAATTTGTAATCCTTCAATTCCTTGAGTGGCGGAGTATCTGGAATATCCCAGTCATCTACACCTTGTACGATGTCGGCATAGGTCATACTGGCACTTCCGGCGGTTACTATGCCGTTGGAAATTTCGAGATCTGTTACCGAAGCTTTCATTTTTTTTGCCGCCTCGGTTTTGATCATTTCCCGCATGGTGGCGGCAAGCTCACGCAGCGGTACCCATAAGGCAGATACAGAGGTGCTGCCCCCGGTTGCGAAACTATCGATATTGCCTGAAGAAGAATTGGCGTGCACCACCCTCATTTGCTCCATGGATACTTCTAATTCATCCGCTGCCATTTGCGCCAGGCTGGTAAAAGTACCTTGCCCCATTTCTACCTTGGGGCTATGAAGTATTAGGTCATTGTTTTTGGTCACCTCAAACCAGATGATCGGGGTTTTGGTATTCCCCATGAAAGGAGTATCGGCCGTATTGGCGATGCCCGCAAGCCCTCTACGGATGTTGCTTCGAAATAAATAAGTGCCCACTGCCAAGATGCCAATGGTTCCTAAACCGCCTCTTACCAAAAACCTTCGTCGTGAAATTCTCTTTTTATTTGTTGCCATTATTCCTTGGTTTTTGCGGTTGTTTCTTTCTGTATTGCGGCGGCGCGGTGAATCGCCTTTCGCATGCGATAGTAGGTGGCACATCTACAAACATTGATAATATTCTGGTCGATATCGGCGTCGGTTGGTTCCGGTATTATGTTCAATAAAGCGGCCGTGGCCATCATAAACCCTGGCTGGCAGTAGCCACATTGGGGTACTATTTCTTCGATCCAAGCTTGCTGTACTGGGTGCGGGTCTTGTTCATTTCCAAGCCCTTCAATGGTTGTAATGGTTTTGCCTTCTGCCAGTTTTATGGGGTAGGAGCAAGACCGTATAGCCTCCCCATCTACGTGTAAGGTGCAGGCACCACAAGCCGCTTTTCCACAGCCAAATTTGGTGCCTTTTAAATTTAAAAGGTCTCTGACGACCCATAATAAGGGCGTATTCCCATCGGTTATTTCTACGGTTTGGGGTGCTCCGTTTACGATTAGTGAAATTGTCATATACGTTCTTTTTTAACGATTGTTATTCAGACGGGATCCTATGCCCTTCTGCGAACCATTGTTTTACTGCTTTTATATAATCTTCTTTTGAAACAGGCGGTTTTTCTCGAAGGACGCCATTGGCATCTACCCCGGGGTCCCACGCCCATAGTACCAGTTCGTGTTCTGTTAAATGATGCATAGTTTCTTCGGAGGTTCGACCACCATTGCGTTTGGGGTCTAATATTGATTCGGCGATTTCTATACGGGTCAATCCCTCCCAATACATAGCTGCTGGAGCCAGAGACCATTCAGGTGCACCGGGAACACCGGAATATGCATCGTTTTCAGATTGGTGGCAGGTGTTGCATTTGGTCGCATCAAATCCCATATTCGTTTTTCCTCGTGCCATACCAAAGTAGTGGGGGTGGCTGTTATCGCCCTGTTTGGGAATGTTGTCATTGGGATGGCAGTTAACGCAACGTTCATGTGTCAAGACACGCATCATTTTATCAAAGGAAGTATCGGTATTCGTTGCTTCTGTTACCGAAATAGGGATGTATTCTAACGTGTTGTAACGGCCATAGTTGGCGACCACGAAAAATCCTACGGCCAAAACAAGGTAAAATGCATACCGGTTTTTTCTTTTCTTCATAGGAGCAGTGTTTTGTATTTTTCTATTAAAAACGTTTTTAGTGATTCATGACTTTGAGTCCCGTCACGTAAAATGCCTATAGCAATACTTTCGACAATGTAATTCAGTATAACCGCTTCTTTTTCTGGCTCGGGGTACCTTAGGGCAGAGAAGGCCCAGGAAAGGTGATCTAGCAAGGGCTTCATTTTTTCGTTGCTTTTATAATCGTTTTCCCATTTTAATTTGAACTGAAGTTTCCAAAAAGAGTATTCGTTTTCGGTAATTGTAAAGGGCAACTCAATGGTCTTTTGAATAACGATTTTCGGATGCGCCTCTTTTAAAATAGGGGCTACCAGTACCGATGTGCGTTCTGCAGCTTGCTGAACCAAGGCATTTAGCAGACCTTTTTTGTTTCCGAAATGTCTAAAAATTAAACCCTCTGAAACGTTGGCTTCTTTGGCGATTTTTTTGGTAGATGTGCCATTGAAACCATCGTTTGCGAATAGCTTAAGGGCAACTCCCAATATTTTTTTCTTCCGATCGGTCATAAAAGTGAGTAATCACTTGCTAATATAGTCATTCGAATTTGGAATGACAAGCGCAAAGATGTAAATGCGTAATTAATTGAAATTGAACAAAATAGGTGTTTTGGGTGGCCGCTTAATCGTATATTTATAAATGTAGCATTTAGATGAATTTGAAACTGTTACGACCAAGCTCAAAGAACATCTAGAAGCACAAGGTGTTGGTATTTCTAGTTTCATAGCATTAAAAGATTGTGTTGAATTCGCCTCCGGTGGCGAGTACGGGTGTGAGGACTTGCCTTTTTATATGACGGTATGCAAAACCCGATTATGATAAATTTAAAGCTTGTCAACCAAGAAATTTAGTAAGCCTTTTTTATGTTTTCGAAGTACCTAAAAAAATAGAACTTTCCAAAACGCAGATTTCTTTGAAGGTTTTTGATAGAAGCGACGCAAACGCATAATTAGCTAAAACCTCGAACGCTACAGTGTTTTTTTTGTACATGTAATATCTCATGAAATGCAGGTAATAACTTATTAAACTATGTGTTTCGGATTACAATTGTAAATATCTTGGTAGTTCATGGGCAATTAATTGATTTTGAACGTTTACGGTCCACCAACTTTGTTCATTTTATCCTATATTTACCTAAATAGAATAGCATATCATAAAGTATATTTAAAAATAACCTATGACCACGCTCAAAGAGCTTTCAGTAGTACTCGGACTTTCGGTTTCCACCATTTCCAAGGCGCTCAATGACAGTACAGAGATTAGTGTGTCTACCAAGATGAAAGTGCAAAGATTTGCTTTTTCTTATGGGTATAGACCAAACCCTACCGCACAAAACTTAAAACTGGGCCGTACCCGTGTCATCGGTGTCATCATTCCCAATGTCATCGATGAATTTTTTGCGATGGTCTTACACGGAATAGAAGAGGAGGCTAGTAATTTGCAATATAAAGTGCTTATTAGCATTTCGAACGATGACCAGAAAAAAGAAGAGAGCGCATTGATCAGTATGGTCAATGGTAGTGTAGATGGGGTCTTACTTTCATTGGCGAAAGAAACTCAGGGTCTTGAAAATATTGCGCATGTAAATAACTTTACTACCGGCAGGATACCCATGGTACTTTTTGATAGAGTACATCAACAACTTAGAAATGATACGATTACTGTAGATGATTTTGATGGGGCATACAAAGCAACCAAGTACTTGATGGATACCGGCTGTACCAATATTGCGTTTTTGTCAACAATTACAAAAACAAGCGTGAGCGAAATGAGGAAGGAAGGATATGTGCAAGCGATGCACCTTGAAGCTGCTTGTCGGTGTGACCCCACGATCATAGAGATAAACCACTATGACCTATTCGAAGACATTTTAATCACAGCGATGCAATCCCAAAGAATTGATGCGATTTTGGCCGCAGATGAATTATCTGCTGTTCGTACTATAAATTTGTTGCAATCAAACGGATTTAAAATTCCAGATGATATCGCCGTTATCGGTTTTACGAACGGTCAAATGGCTCAATATTCTAATCCGCCTTTAACCACCGTTTCCCAGCATGCAGAGAAAATAGGGGAAGAAGCCGTAAAGGTTTTGGTGAAACGTATACTTAATCCCAACTATAAAAAGCCGATACACCGGGTGATCAAAACCGAAATGCTTGTTCGACGCTCAACAAAAGGAGAGAAAACTTTAACTTAGAAAGCTATGAAAAATTGGATTATTAGTATCCTATGTGTCCTATGTATTTTTGCTTGTCAGAATCAAACAGAAACCAACATGCAAGATCGTAAGCACATTGAATATCTAAATGAGTTCAGTAACTTTTTACCGGATTACTTTTTTGATCAAGGTGCTTGGTTTGGTTTACAATTATTGGAAAACCAACTGGGTATTGACAAGGCATTATTTCTATCCGATAGTTTGGGTTATAAAAGTAAAGCACCACTTTTGCAGTTGATGGTATTGCAAAATGAGCAAAAAGTCAATTTTAATATTGTAAACAAGTTTATACCGGGAAGACTGGTGCAAGAGGCTACAAATGACGGCTTGAATATAATTTTGCAGGTTGTTTACGAGGATCATCAAACGGCCCTGGTGTCTTACGAAATGACCAATCTAACCAATGCGGCTACGTCTATTGAATTGAATATAAAGACACCAAGTAAAAATGGTCGCTATACCCTTTCGAATGCAACAGTTGATTTTGAATTGGATGAAAAGGCCAAAAATCTGGTCAATGGCACTTTTAATTCGACCATAACACTTCAACCAAATGAAAGTAGTACGCGATACCTTACCATACGACACCGGTTTAACGAAGATGAACCGTTCACTGACTTTAGTTTTGAAAATGCTTCTGCCATTTTAAAAGCGAATCAGGAAAGATGGTACGGCTATCTTGAACCCTATCAAAAATTAAGTGCAAATAAAAAGTTACTAGCAGCGAAATGCATTCAGACTTTGGTCAACAATTGGCGTTCTCCTTCCGGCTTATATAAACATGATGGTTTATTTCCTTCCTATTATTACTCTTACTTTAACGGTTTTTGGGCGTGGGATTCCTGGCGTCATGCTGTTGCATTATCGACTTTTGAACCTGAGCTTGCAAAAAACCAAGTACGAGCCATGTATGATTTTCAAGATGATCAAGGGATGATCGCAGATGCGGTTTGGAGAGATCCTGCAATCTACAAACCCAATTTACGGAATACCAAACCGCCGCTCTCCGGATGGGCTATTTATGAAATATTTCGGGTTACCAAGGATACTTCGTTTATAAAAGAGATGTTCCCCAAACTACAAAAATATCATCAATGGTGGTACAAGAATAGAGATCATAATAAAAATCAACTTTGTGAGTTCGGTTCTACAGATGGTACCAGGGAAGCCGCCGCTTGGGAAAGTGGTATGGACAATGCCGTACGGTTCGACAGTGCCAAAATGGTTAAAAATAATGAACACGCATGGTCCTTAAATCAAGAATCGGTAGACTTAAATACCTATTTATATGGGGAAAAACAATATCTAATCGCTTTGGGGGAAGTACTAAACGAAACTGAATTTGTTCATATTACAACGGACGAGCTAAAACAATTGAAAACTAGAATTATCGACAGATTTTACGATGTTGAGGATGGCTATTTGTATGATTTCAATTTTGAAACCGATCAAAAAATAAAGATAAAAGGTCCTGAAGCTTGGGCATCTTTGTGGTTTAAAATTACAAGCGAAGAACAAGCTAAGAATGTAATAAGCGTTATTACCGATACGACACACTTTAATACCTATTGCCCTTTCCCGACCCTAGATGCTTCCCACCCCGAGTTTAATCCTGAGAATGGTTATTGGCGGGGCCCCGTATGGCTTGATCAGGCTTATATCGCGATTGTGGGGATGAAAAATTATGGATTTGAAAAACAGGCCGAAGAAATGAAAAACAAACTTTTAGCAAATGCAGAGGGGCTTTTAGATAAGAAGCGGGCTGTTTGGGAAAATTACGATCCGCGAAATGGAAAACCGTTGAATGCCAAACATTTTTCATGGTCCTCTTCGCACCTATTGTTACTGCTAAATGATGAAATTAACAGTACGGACAGAAGCCAAAAAGATACGCTGCATTAAATTGATATGCGTCGTCAATTCTGGAAATGTGGGGTTTATTGTTTCTACTTTTATACAAGTTCTTTTAAAGAGAATAGGAGGTTTTGTTACCGCTAATTATTGTTGAAGAATTGGTTAACTAAATGTTTGTATACCCTTTTTAAACAAACTTCAGTTCTGTAATTTTGTATAGTTCCAAAAATAATATCGGCATTGTTTTTGGGTTCTATTATAAAAGAATACGAATGAAAAACAATCATTTTCGATATGGACCTTGTTGGTTAACAATTTTTTTCCTAATTATAGGCCTTAGCGTATCTGCACAAGACTCCTTGATAATCGCGACAGTGACCGCGGAAAAAGGAGATGGTATTCTCTCACTACTTCGAAAACAGGGTGCGAATCCTTATGAAATGTACGACGATTTTATCGCCATGAACCTAGACAATCTTCGCGATAGCGTGCATTTGTATGAAGGGAGAACCTATAAGATTCCTCATTTGAAAGTCGATTCGGTTGAAATAGTACCCACTATCGAAAAACAATCCAAAGAAATAAAAAAAATAGTCGGGAAGGAATTCGCCATTTTTGGGAAAGAGCATGCATCGGTTATTACAAAAAGCGAGCAACTAAAGGGAGCCGTGTATTACTTGGTATCTGGCCATGGGGGGCCTGATCCGGGAGCGATGGCCAATTATGCAGGCACCCAACTTGCAGAGGATGAATATGCCTATGATATCACCTTGCGTTTGGCAAAGGAACTTTTAGCGCATGGTGCCACCGTATATATCATTATTCGAGATGGGAACGATGGCATTCGCGACGACCGCGTTTTAAAGATCGATCATGATGAGGTCGCTTATGGTGACAAGGTAATTCCCTTGAACCAAACAGCGCGCTTGCGGCAACGGGTGGATATTGTGAATCAATTGTACAAAAAGAACAAAGGAAAATTCCAACGACTCATCGTTACCCATGTCGACAGTCGTAGCAAGGGTCAAAATATAGATGTGTTCTTTTACCATCATGAAAAGAGTAAAAACGGTAAAAAATTGGCTGAGAGCATTCATAAGACCTTTCAAAAAAAGTATAAGAAGTACCAACCGAATCGCACTTATACCGGAACCTTTGAAGATCGTACTTCCTTGTATCTCGTGAAAAAGACCCACCCGGCAATGACCTTTATTGAAATTGGGAATATTCGCAACAAAAAAGACCAAGTACGCATCTTAGACCCCGATAACCGACAGGCATTGGCGAAATGGATTTCGGAGGGCGTCTTATTAGATCACCAAGGTGGGGAGATAGGGCCTATTCGTTAATCTCTACTGTTACTTCCCAGGTTCGATGTCCTTGGCCAAACTGCTATCGCCTTCTGCGACCTTCTATTGTTTTGCCTGTACTACTTTTGTTTATCTACGTATAAAATCCTATCAACAAACGCCGTTAGTTGTTTAATGCTAACCGTTTGATGCGTTTTTAGAATAAGATGGCCAAACCGTTTGGTTGAAACCTCGCCATCATTTTCGGACCCCTACCATGTGCCATAATTTTCATAAACCTTAGGGAGTCAACAATTACCGATGAAATAGACAGTTAGGACAAATTGTTAATTTGTGTTAAATAATACAGTGCCGTTAGGGGAGAAAATATGTTTTAGGTACATATCTTATAGTACTAACTATATAAAAAATAAATAAATGAGATCAGATCTTAGAAACCTCGGGGCAGATGCCGCATCGAGAAGTAGTGATGTCGAACAACCTTTCACTACTAGTGGTCCAGTAGTAGAAAGTGCTGCAGTTTCCGTAGCAGCAGTCTCAGAGATAGGCGCAGAAGGTGAAACCACCATAGAAGCCGGGAAGGTGGAAAGATTGACAGCCTTGTTGGAGGCAATGACACAGCTATCAGATGGAAAGACAGTAGAAGCGACCGATTTTGTTAATTTGTCCAACAAATTGGATAGAAGACCTATCGTCTCCGAAGATGGGACATCTGTAACACTAAAAATTATACCCGGTGGGCTTACCAATGCACTTATTGCATTGCAAGAAGACGCTCCAGATAAGGAATTCAATTTGGCGCGATGGATCAGTGTAGAGGCCAACCATACGAGTGGGCAACAGATTGAGGCGCTTATCAACGCTGAACTTGACAAGTATAATAAGCAAACAGAGTATTTATCTGCTGGGATGGTTCAAGAATATGACAATGACATGTCAATTGAGTTACTGCTGCCAGTCTTGCATGACATGGCTACTTCCATGTCTGCGGACGCTCGTGAAGTCGCTTTTGATTTGGTTAGTGCAAAGTTAGCCAAAGCCACGGTAGATTATATTCAAGAGCACGAAGCAGTAAGTGAAACTAAGGGTGAGACCCTAGTATGGGCCCACGACTTTCACATGCTTTCAGTGGGCGCACATGTCAAAGAAGCACTTCCAGATACCAAAGTAGGGTATTTTCACCATGTGCCTTTTCCAGAGTACACCCCTGAAGTACAAGGAATGCTTCAGGAGCAAATGCCGCTATTAAAACGAGTTTTTGAGAATGTAAGCAAATGTGATAGTCTAGGGTTTCACACCGAAAAAGATGCTAAAAATTTTGTGGAAACCGCAAAACATATGGGTATTGTGACCAATGCGGAGGAAGTTGCCGAATTGAGTAGCAAAATCTTCGTACATCCCATTGGTATTCCAAAGCAAGCATTGACGGCAGATATGGGTAGAGAAACCGGACACTCGCAAGCGACAGTGCAAGATCGAATTAATCAGTTCAATTCAGGAAATGTAAATGGGGCGCAAGAAGAAGTTGTCCCAGGAGTGCACCCGACCTCCGATTTGCACAGCTTAAATCAAGAACGTGCCACCAAATGGTTGGGTAGCAAGGAGGAAATTGGCAAAATTGAGTTTGATCCTTCAAAGTTGCATTTTAGCTCAGTATCGAGGTTCGACCCCATTAAGGGAATAGAACAATTGGTTCCCGCCTATCGTAAGTTTCTAGAGCAGAAAAAGGCAGAAGGAATAGAGAATCCTGGAGAGAAGTATCAGCTAAATGTGGTGGCGGCAGAGGCGGTCTCTAACCCTCGATACCAGCAATTCCAAGATGGGGTTTTAAATCAGATTAGGGAAATTAATACAGAATTCCCAGGTTCGATCTGCAGAATTCCTGGAATTCCACCTAATGAGATAGCTGGTTTTCATGCAATTACCAATGTAACCATAGCTGCATCCCCTGTCGAAGGGTATTGTATCGCAGCAGGAGAATTTTCCCATATCCGGGCCATAGCGTTAGATGAACCAGGTTTAGTGCCAGAGGAAGCTAGGTATTCTGGTGTAGTCTTTAGTGATGGCTTGGGCATATCAGAAGAGATTGGTAAGAAATACGAGAGTGGTCTTCCAGAGTCGATTAAAATTATAGATACAAAGAATGAGGAAGCTTTTGTTGCCGCTTTGAACGACCACGCTGTAAAGTGGGAAGCCAGTCTAACGCAAGGAGCGAGTCAAGAGGTGCGTGAAATTAGAGATCTTGGAAGGGAGATTAACGACATTCAAGACTGGGGCCCGGGTTCCCTTACTCATTTGAAAAGTGAAGCAAAGGAGATTCCAACATATTTAGGGGAAAACCAAGGACCGGTACCGGCTTCACCATTGGGTCGGTTGGCAGCACAACCAGATGCAGCTTTGAAAAGAGTTGCTAGTTCTCCGAGTGTTGACGGTAAAGCTAAGAGCATAAAAAGTAGGAGCTCAAGGCAAAGTATGTAATGTTTCTTATCTTGGCGAAGAAGTTGAAAAATGAGCGTTGCATTAGTTGTTTAGTGTAGGAGATGTTCTAATGCCGGTCGATGATGGTCTTGGAGAGGGCCTTATCCTCCTTAATTTGATATCTTCTAAATGGTTAAATATATTAGTTTCATGTTTCGCTATCGTTTAATCAACAAGTGGGCGTCCTTTAGGAACAGGGGCGTCCACTTCTTTGTTAAGCGTATCTATGGTTGCCGACCTGCTTTTCGCGATAGTGAATGGGAACGTATCTGTTATTTGGTCTTTTTGTATTTCGGTTTGGGGACATTCCCTATCAAGGAACTGTTCTTCTTAATAAGTTCCGCTAGATGGGTGGCGGCGTGCTCGAACTGATCAAAATCTTCTGGGAGCACCAACCATGTTTTTATACCATAGGTTTGGATCGGCCGTAGACCGTTGATTTCTTTTTTCAAGGCTTCATGATGTTCCATTTTTGAAGCGATTCATATACCGTTGTCCTCAAGGGTATGTTCTTTATGCCGCAACGCAAAGAGAATCTTTTCTTGAAGGTAATACGAATCTACCCCGAACATACTTTTATGGCGAATGGGTAAGGGATATAAAAGATCTAAAAAGAATTCGTAGGGCGTTTTTATTTCAAAAGATACAAATTCTTTTAAGGCACCGATGATTCCAATGCCTATAAAAAAAGTGTATACAATCTAGTAGCATACCAGGAACCGAACTACTCGAAAAAGCAGTATTTACACGAATCCCTATAATTGTTAATAATCTGCATAGCCCCTTCAGCGGCCTCCAAGGCTATATATCTATGATCAAAAAATGTATTTGCACTCCTTACCTATTAATGCTACATTTTTTTACCTACTAAAAAGACTATGGTGCATTGGGGGTATTCCACTGTTTTTCATACATGTTACATAGAGAGCTTTTGCTTAAGATAAATAAGGGCATTCGTAAAAAAAAAGGGAAAACAGTAACTAAAAAAGATAGAGTTATGGCAAATGATGACGAAATTCAATCAGTTAGCGGCATACGTCAAAGAAGAACTACTACTGCTGATCAGCACGCGTCAACCGCGAACACGGGACAACAAGCTACGGAAAAAAGCAATACTGAAAGCCAGGGAAATATTTTCCAAAGAGGACTTAAAAGAATGTTGGAGCCAATAACGTTCACACGAGATGGTATTTTTAAATCCGAACGTTCTTGGGTCGAGGATTTATTAAAGAGTAAGTTTCCCAATGATCAGGAGCAGGTAAATTCAGGATTGAAGTTTTATGATGAAAATGCCGAGTCGATCCGGCAAGATGTTCGGGCCGATATGTATGGGAAGGATGCCTTTAATCTGGAGTTGGAACGACCGGACCAGATCAACGAAAAGCAACTACAGGGTTTTTTTATACGGCTTTTGGACAACTACTCAAGGTTTACCAAAAAATCATTGGAAGCGGATTACGTTAAAGACCCCAAAAAATGGGTCAATTCTAAGCCTACAAGGGCCCGCTTGGTATTGATTGAAGCTACAGACGAAAACATTCCGCAGATTGCACAAGCCATGTTAAATTCAAGTCCCCTTGAACGTGTGGTGGCCGTTGGTATGGATGAAGGAGGACAGGAAACGTTAAAGCAAGAGCTACTAAACGGATGGAAAGAAAAGATCAATGGGCAAAGTGATCCTGAATATGGTCAACGGGTCGGTTCGGCTATGGAAGACGAACATGCAATATATGGACTCAATGAGGACACCCCCCTTCATATACTTATAGGACCACATGGTGTCATTGAGGGTTCCGATATCACTTTTGAAAACATGCAAAAAGATTTAGAGAGTACTTTTTACACCAAAATTGACGAAATTATTTTGTATGGTACTTCCAATAACTTGGTGGATGAGTTACCAGTATTGGCGCATAAATCGGAAGCTGTTAAATATCTGGGAATAAAGGCCGCAGAAAGCTTTGAGGAGAGTGACTCGGCAATTTGGAGAGCAAGCCTCCAGGGTATAGAGAACCCTATGGAACACATTACTTCGTCTAAAAATCCGCATGAGCTTCTGAAAGAGGGTAAATATGTGATTAACCCTAAAGTTCAAGAGACAGTAAATCGAAATCTTAGTGATGCAGGCTTAGAAGATAACCAGAAAGCACAGGAGTTTTTTAAAAACCTACTTGCTTCAAAAAGTTTATACCTAAACAACTTGAGCCCCACATTATACGCAACCACGGTCACAAAGGCACAATCGGGTTTGAACGGGAAGGGAGCCATCGTAGTGGCCAGATCTATTCTATGGGGTATTGTGGGTATTCAGAAATCTACCGCCGAAGGGGCACGTTTTTCCATTAATGCCACCATGTTCGATACCGGTAACGACATGCATCAAGAAGATCAGGAAAAAATAGATGTCTACGCAAAGAGCTTTACTTCTATGTATGAAGTCCTTAAGAGACAATCAGGGATAAGTCCAGATTTAGCCTTTGATAAGGCCATACATGAGGTTGTAAAAATGTATGAAGCAGTTGAAACAAGTTCGACGGTTGCGCAAAAGGAGCGATTTGCCGCCACCCAAAGGGATCTTTCCTTGGTAAACGCCAATAAAACAAACAAGCTAATTGAACTGGGTATAAAGCTGGTCAACCCCCAAGTAATAGGTTTCGGAATAGGGATGACGGGTCTTGGGGCCGGTATTGCGGCGTTGGCTTCAAGTTTTACATTTCCAACTGCCCTTTCTGTAGTAGGTGTTTCATCGGGCGTAACTTTTGCTACAGCTCTTACTGCCGCATTAGGAGTGCAATGGGCCGCCAATGAAAAGGGCTTGGCACGCTGGCATAGATTCTCTGCCCGTGCTAGATCTACGAAACAAGTTGCACAGGATAATAGGGAAAAGCTTGTTACCGATATCACCAAGAATATTGTACAGGAAATAAATGCAGGTCTAACCATAGAACAGATTGATAAAATGCATCATGAACTATACGCGCAACAGGGAGCCAAATTACCTACCACGGAGGAGGCAGTACGAAAATCTTTGGAATTTCGCCAACCCCCAGCAGATGCACGGCAAACCTCAACGCCTGTTGAGGGCAGTTCGCCGATAGATATAGAAGTTGCATTAGCAGAAACCGAGGTACAACGACCAGCTGCCACAGCAACTACGGAGCAGGTCGAACAACCGAATACTGATCATGTGGTATTAGAAATAGATTCAGAAACCGAGGTACAAGAACAAGGTGGCCCATCAACTACGGAGCGGGGCGGACCACCGCAAGGAACTACTGATCATGTGGTATTAGAAATAGATTCAGAAACCGAGGTACAAGAACAAGGTGGCCCATCAACAACAGAGGCTGCCCCAAGACTTGCTGATTTGGCAGCAGCTGCTACTCCTCTTGGCGAAGCAAGTGAAAGGACTCTTGAAAGGTCTCAGAGTGACACAAGTTCTAAAAGAGAAAGACTACCGACAAGGAAATTATCTATGTAAGCGTTGTATAGAAGTCACCTTGACTTAACAGGTACTATGGAGAAGAAGAGGCATGGCCATATGTTGTAAAACATAGGGCCATGCTGCATTTTAAGAAGTAATTGGCCTAAAGTAGGGTAACTTTAATCTAAGGAGTGCTACGAAAAGGTATCAATCTTTCCAAGATTCCTTCTTTACCATTACGAAAGTATACCTTGGCGTTCCTTTGAACTAAATATAGAAGGTAAGGGGGCGAGTGCGTATCTTTGAAGGGTATTGAAGCAATAAATAGCTAAATGATTCATGCCCATATAAAGATCCTAGAGGCTGCCATAACAAATTGGGAGGTATTGACACTCGCTTATAGCAGTGGTGTCGGTATAAAAAGCCAACGGGACATTGAACCCTTGGCGCTCTATTTTACTCAAAATCAATGGATGCTTGTTGCCTATTGCCGACTTAGGGATGGCTATAGGGAATTTAAGCTAAGAAATATCGCCTCGATACAAGGTTCAGGAATTCATTTCCCTCCGAATCAATTTAGCCTTTCAGATTATTTTAAAGAAAACTCCAGTTTCTAAGAAACGATTTTTCGTTTGTAATAGTCAAGGAGTTTTTCAGGTCCGGCCCCTAAATAGTTTTTTAGGTGGATCATTCCAAAATGGTACTGTAGTAATACTTCCCCTTTTTCTTGGTAGCGCCTGGCAGAAGTTTTTACATGACGCGGTAAAATTTTGAACGATACCATGTCGTACAAGCGGCCAATAAACTCATTGTCTTCGTACACCACATATTGCTCATTATAGCCACCTGCTTTTTCAAACAATTCTTTGGTGATAAAGAGCGATTGGTCCCCACCGCGACAAAGCTTGATGTTCACACGGGTAAACCAGGCGAAAAAACCCAAAAATTGGCTGTCGCTGTCAAATTTCATCTGAAAGCAGCCTACTTGGTGGGTATTGGCGATCGCATCTAAAATACTTTGGTCAAAATTATCGGGGGGTAGGGTATCGACATGCAAAAAGTAAAGAATGCCTCCCTTGGCATTTTTGGCACCATGGTTCAACTGTTTTGCCCGCCCTTTTGCCGAAAAAATAACCCGTGCCCCATGTGATTTTGCTATTTCGACGGTCGCATCTGTACTGCCCCCGTCAACGACCAAGATTTCTTCAATATGTTCCCAAGTGCTTTTGTCCTTAAGAGATTTTAAGGTGCTTCCTATGCATTTTTCCTCGTTCAATACGGGAATGATGACGCTTATTTTTTGGTTATTTCGCTTCATTGAGGCTCCAATCGTAGTTGCGGTACTTTATCTTGGTTTGTGCTCCTATAGGAGTATTCGCATAGGTATTGATATAGGATTGGAGCGAACCGTTTTGTGTAAAGTCTTTTTTGAACCAACTAAAAATCTCGGAAAGTTCAACGACCTTGGCACCCAAAGTATTTCGCTTTGGATCGTTGATGAATATTTTGGCCGCATGGGTCAGTTGTTCTTCCATAGTGGCAGCGGTAAAAGCCTTATTGAACAATTGCGGACAGGAGTAAGAGGCACAATTGATCGCGAAGTGAATGCGCGGCTCGTTCATTTTTCGTAGGATCTTGTGTTCAATAGCCCCCAACGAATAAGTCTTGTCGCCTATTTTGATGAGTTCCTTTCCCCAGGGCCTCGAAATATCTTTGATGCTTTTTAGCGGATAATTATTCAAAATTAATTGTACCGTACCTGCATTGTAAAGGTTAATATAATAGGCCAACCTTTCGTTCTGGGAGGCATCTTCGGTAATGGGGTTTTTCGCTAACTTGTTAAGGTATGCCGCCAATAATTCTTGATCCATGGCAAAACCCTGGTAGTCGACATTGCCTGTATCATCAACATGTTTTTGCAGCAGCATCGTCCAGGCCGAATGCTCGACCGCTGCGACCGCTTGATCACTGTGTATGACCAATGGCCCAGAACAGCTTAGAAAAAGGGAGAACAACAATGTGTAGTGCATGGGAACGGGTTTGGCTACTTAGTATAGGGGAATAGTAGTGATTGGCACAAGTACCTTACAGTGGCCGCTGTTTTTATGTTAACAGCAACCACCACCATTGTAATGCCATGTGCTTTCGCTAATATGAATTTGATCATTGGTACTACCTAGGGCAGCTGCAGTTTTATCGCAAACGGCCAAGGGTTGGTTTTGTAGTAAAATGTGGCCATTTTGATCATCAAAATAGTCCTCATCCCCATAATAAATAGCTGTTTTTCCTGTGAACATACAGGGCCCGTCTTCGGGCATAGGATCCTTAATGGCCGCTATTTCGATAGATTCTATAAAGATCAACTCATCGGTCGGGTAGTGGTTCGGGGATAGCACGCGGTAAGATTTTCGAGCACGTATTTCGATGGTGCCGAAACCGGCATCTGTCAATACTTTTACATAGTCTTTGATAGGGATACTTCCACTGAGGCAGAGCGCACGTAGCCGATCATCATTTCGCAAGGTATCGTTCATGGGTTGTTCGCAGGTAGGATCGCTCATGACCAAACGTCCATGAGGTTTTAATACCCGATACATTTCGGCCACCGCTTTTTTTAGATCTTCCATTTTAAAGATGTTGAAGAGGCAGTTTTGAGCTGCCACATCAATACTTTCATCGGCTACCGGTAGGTTAAGGGCATCTCCTTTTACCAAGTTCACGAATTCACTTTTGAACCAGTCGTTTTCTTCTTCGGCAACCTTAAAGTTTTCACGGGAAGCCTGCAACATTTCATCGACCACATCTACGCCCGTAACACCTCCTTTTTGCCTTGAGAAATAAGCGAACTGCAACAGTTCCATACCACCACCAACGCCAACGTACAAGACCTTGGGCTCATCGACCAGGTCTTGGGCAGATACCGTACTCCCGCAACCGTAGTTCATTTCTTGCATGATTTTCGGTATCGAAAGACCCGGGAACTGCCAAATGGGGTTCGTGGTACAACATAGCCCCACATCGGGGGTCAAGGCTGCTTCTTTGTACAAATCGTTCGTGGCTTCTAAATAACTCATAATATTCAAGTTCAAGTATCAAGTTCAAAATCATCGAAATTACTTTCGAACTTTTTAATATTTTTTACTACGATTTTCGCGCTTTAAATCTCCTTTATCAATTCTTTAAAAAGCTTGATCATTTTCGGTTCTGTTTCTCCTGCAATGGCTATAATCTCTTGAATATTAACGGGTTGTAGATTTTCAGGGTCACATTCATCGGTCAAAACAGACACGGCTACAATGGGTAGTCGTAAATGATTGGCAACAATTACTTCTGGTACGGTACTCATACCTACCGCATCGGCTCCCAAGAGTTTCAACATGCGGTATTCGGCCCTCGTCTCAAGTTGAGGCCCCACGACCGAAGCATAGATACCTTGTTTCAAAGAAATACCTTCTCGTTGTGCAATGGCAATAAGCTTGGCAGACATTTTCTTGTCATAGGGTGCGCTCATATCGGCAAAACGATCTCCAAATTCGCCCACATTTTTAAAGGCCAGGGGTGATCCTCCTTGCAAGTTGATATGATCTTCGATCAGCATCATATCTCCTTTTTTATAGTCGAGGTTAATGGCCCCGGCCGCATTCGAAATAAATAACTTTTCGATTCCCAAGGCGCGCATCACCCGAATAGGGTAGGTAACATCTAACAAATCATATCCTTCATACAGATGAAAGCGCCCCTGCATGACGACTACTTTTTTCCCCTCAACAGTGCCATAAAGTAATTTTCCGGTGTGAAATTCTACTGTTGCCAAGGGAAAGAACGGTATGTTGTTGTAGTGTACTTCGATCGGGTTTTCGATTTCATCTACTAGTTTTCCCAGACCAGTACCTAGTACAATGCCTATTTCGGGTTGGTCGAACCCCTTATTTGTTAAATAAGCGACCGATTCGTCCAGTTGTTTTTTAGTCATTTTTTAAATTTTTTATAAATGGATGAAACACGGCTACATCCTTGATGTCTTCATAGGTGTCCACGTCGTTTCTTACGGGAAGCAAATGTACTTTTTCATTTTTTAAATCGGAAAGCGTAGCGGCTAAAACGGTTGGCTCTCCCCATGCTTTTTGAGTAAAAAGACCTGGTGTAAAGCGTTTCATGCCCAATAAATAATAACCGCCATCTTCTGCGGGCCCTATGACAAAATCGGAGGTGTTCAAAGCGGAAAACGCCCTTTCTAAGGTGGCTTGGTCCAAATCGTACATATCGCTTCCTATAATACAGATTTTTTCAAAACCATCGGTAAATCCTTTAGTAAAAGCATGCGCCATGCGAATTCCAAGATCCGCACCTTGTTGCACTTTTTTAGAATAGATTTCCTCGCTCCAAAGATCATTCTTGCCGATAGTTTCGGAATAATACACCTGTTTTTTGACCGCTAAGTCTTTCGTAATAGCGGCAGTATGGGCTAGTAAGAATTTGTATATTTCAAAAGCAATCTGGTCACCGACGGTGGCGGCCAATCGCCTTTTACCCTTACCCAATTCTGGATTTCTCGTAAAAATCAACAGCAGATTTTTGGTGCCGGCAAGCGCGTATTTGACTGTTTTTTGATCGAATTCTTTTTTAAACGGATTGATAATGCCCAAGACGGTAGTTTAATTTCAAGTTCAAAAGTCTATTGATGAGACAAAACTACTGAACAAATTAAAATTCATTTTTTAATTTTATTCACTGTTCACTGTTCACTGTTCACTGTTCACTGTTCACTGTTCACTGTTCACCGTTCACCGTTCACCGTTCACTGTTCACTAGAATACACTTTCTTTCCCTTTTTCAGCAATTTACCCCACTCCTTATCGAAAGCATGTACTTTTTTAGTTTCTTCCCCTTGTGGGTCAAATACGGCGTTCCCTTTGTTTTTCCATTCGAAAATACCGCCGTACAAGTTTTTTACATTGGTATACCCAAGTGCCACTAGCTTTTCACCAATCTCCTCGGATCTTGCCCCAATACTACAATACACGACAATGGGTGCATCCTTTTCCGCTACCTTTTTGAGTACGGCGCTTGCTTCAAAATGCGCATAGCCTACCCAACTGGCACCTTTAAGATGGCTCACGGCAAATTCTTCCGGAGCCCTTGTATCTAATAAGACATAGTGCGCTAGGTTCGTAATTTCCTCAACATAGATATAGGGTACGCTTTCCTCGTTAAACGCTTTAAGAATACCTTCTATGGTCTTCTGTCCGGAAAGCGATAGCGTACTTACAAAGAGTAGTATAGAAAATGTTAAAATTCGCATAGGGCCATTTCTAAGAGAAAGGCAAAGATAGTATTTTAACGGCATTCGATTAATAGGTCGAATTTAATAAAATTGTGAAAACGCTATTGTAGAAACGGTGCGAATGCACTAGCCTTTGCCTTTAACATGACCCTCATTTTTGAATGGCTTTTTAAGGAAGGGTTAATAATATACCCACGAATAGCTCAACTTGTTGATTTCGGAATCGATCAAGACGGCGTTTAAATGCTCCATAAAGTCCAAGTATGCTATATTAAGGGGGTTTTGATTTTTCATAATTCAAAATTTAAGTGAATAGCCAGGTAGGGCTATGCGCGTTATCGTTTAAGGCTACCAGGCCCATTTATAATTAAAAGCTTCGATGAGAAACAACAGAATGGGCGAAATAATGCCTTTCTTACTATTCCTATAAACGAGATAGAATCAATGTTTATTCTTCTTGCCTTTTTTCCTTTTCTTTTTGCCTATATCGGGTGCGCCTTTCGAGGCTTTTGGCACACTCGAAGGAGTGGGTGCCGTAAGCTTACCAAGGTCGCTGAGTTTTCTATTTCGCTGTGCTCTAATATCGGCTAAATCGTCCAAATCTTTGGGTCCGGTCGCTGCGGCCGTAATGGCACCTGCCGTTGGTTCGGCCTCGTCTTCCTCTTCTTCCCATTCGTAAGACGGGGCTGCTTTTTGAGTTTTTGTTCCTACACCGGGAGCCATTGTTTTTTGTGCACTTTTTTTCATAACCTATACAATTAATGGTGTTAGTTATATGACTAGATGCTTTTGAATGGGCACCGCCATATGAATTTTAAATCACCGAATGTAGATTCGGAATCCCAATTCTTTTAAAGCTTCGGTCTTTTTCTTCCACTTTGTGATTCATTCATCCCGGTATCGGCCTTCCTTTCGCTTTTATTGCTTGGATCGGATGTTATTATTTGGTCTTTATTAAGGGCCGTTTTGAATCCGCTTAGCAGGTCGTTTTCTGTACTCATCGCTTGCTCATTAGTGCTTATTAACCTTTCGCAGTAACTTAGCAATTGCATGTTTTCTGTCATTTCTGCATGATAACGGTCGTAGGTCTGCTGGGTTTTCTCCAGGGTTTTACTATCCAAATCAAGTACCTTTCGACATTCGGTAACTTCTTTTTGGTTATCTTTTTTTTCCAATTCTTTGGTCAGCTCTGACTGGCCCAAATCAACTATTTCTTTGTCCAGCTCTAACAGTTCTAGATAATTGTTTAGCATATTTTGGTCCGCATCTATCGTTTCTTTGAGGGAATCCCTTATTGCTTGAATCGAGTTCAAGGTCTGGGGATCTAAATCAAGAGGAGCAGTAGTCGCCTCCCTCATTATTTCAAGCAACGAGGTGCTTTCTTCCAATATTCCTTTCGACTCTGCATTTATTTTATTACTCATAGCTATCAACATTAGTAGTTTTGTTCGTGCTATTTTTTATATAGCACTTTCTGGTGGTTAAAAATGTGCTCAATGCCTTGTTATTGATTTTAATTTTTTTGTTTATTCTGATTATTTAAGACCTTCTTCTTCTATGTATAAAAAACAGCAGTTTGCCCCCAACCCGTTTACAACAGATAATGCTATATTTTAATTTAGTCCCTGTTTTGAGGGGTTGACAGGATTCATTTAATTAACTTTTTTTACCACCTCAAAGAACAAAATGGATGGGCTTATAGAAAGCTATTTAAAAGTTGTCACTTTTAGTACCGATAGTTTTCTGGTTATTAGCAAGTTTGTTTTTATAAAGGCCTAGGTAAGTTATGCTTTTAGAGGTTTTGGGTTTTTAAAACTAAGGGAAGTGCTCGCAGGGCTGTTTTACAAAAAGAATATGATGTTTATAGCCTGGCTACCGAAGGTTTTGAACAATCACCATCACATGGTCTATTTAGAAATGGCCAAAGAGCGATGGCAACTTGCCTTTGGGCCAACCCCTTCGAAGTATGGGCTTCTTAATTGTTGCACATCTTGCTTTTCTACGAACCTCGTAGCCTAAAATATGCCGTTGTGGCCAGTTATCTCACTAGTTTTTAGGTGTTAAGGGCACATTCTTGTTTGGCCTTCTTTCCAAAGAAAGGGTAAAAATCACTTATTTATTCATTTTCCCATGTAGTATACCTCAAAGACCACTTATTACTATGTACTCATTTTTAGCCGTTTCATTAGGTACTTTTCATCAAGCAAAACAGCGATAACAAATGCTTTTTAAATGCGGAATAGCGAAAAACACTCTTCTTTTTTGGATTGTGTACAGTGTTTTTTCCAAATGGAAGCTAAATATTATATAAGATGGAAGACAAAAATATATGCGAAATTTTTTTAGATAATTATGAAGCGCTTAAGGGGTATTCTTTTAAAATCTGTAAGCGAATGGAAATGGCCGAGGATATTGTGCAGGAAGTCTTTCTTTCTATTTATTCCAAATACAAAGAGAACGATGATGGGATAAAAAGCAAGCTGCCTTTTTTATACCAAGCAATTCGATTTAGTACCTATAGTGAGTTAAAGAAAACTAGTGAAAAGTGCTTGTTAAAAGATGACGAAGTATCAGTAGATCCGTTGCGAAATGATTTTCTTTTAGAAGATTTGATTATCAAAGCCATCGAGGAAATTCCGCCCCAACGAAGAAGGGCGTTTTACCTTAGGCGAATACGACATATGAAGGTGAAGGAAATTGCGGAGGTGATGAACATAAAGCCCAAAACGGTCGAGAATCATATTACCATTGTTATGAAATCTTTAAAAGAACGTATTGTAGAAGTATCTTAAAACAAGAATCAACTAGCATTAAACTTTTTAAAAATAACTAGGGTTAAATAAGGATGGGATTTCTATTTGATCTAAGGGGTAAAAATGCCTATTCAAAAGAAAGATGAGCGCTACTCAATTTTTCCTTTTGTATAGGTTTTCTTGTTTATTAGGTTTTTATTTATGCACAATAAAACTGTATAAAAAAGATGTATAATCCTACGAATCAAGATTTTTCAAAATTGAGTAGTCATTTAATGGTATTATTTTAATAGGTTTCTAAAATAGGAGGTATCCTTGTTTTAGTTTAAGTTTTGGATGAAAATTACGGGTGTGGCCCTTTCAA
Organism: uncultured Flavobacteriaceae bacterium; assembly: GCA_938010765.1. Classification (GTDB taxonomy): domain Bacteria; phylum Bacteroidota; class Bacteroidia; order Flavobacteriales; family Flavobacteriaceae; genus Pelagihabitans. Next base: position 23,140 of record CALLVX010000011.1, read on the forward strand.
AATGATAAATCGACTCTTTTAGTTAAAATTATGAATAATTTGACGTCTGTAGCAGTTTTTATTACGTATATTATAATGTTTGTATAACGTATGGTTTTGGAGTAAAAATTTAACCGCATTTTTATATGAACGGGGAATAAATGTCTTATTTTACATATCCTTTAGTTTGTCTACCCTACTTTCTTTACAAATACTAAAAAAAAACGAAAACAACTGAAAAATCACCTCCTACCCAATGCAAAAAATAGTCTTAGGAATTGCTCTTATAATAGCTATTCAAATTAATGCACATACAGCGGGCCGCAAAAATACAAATGATGGGGTTGGGTTGCTTACTTCGATGCCGGTTGATTCAATAATTCCTTTTAATAAAGAGTTTGTTGTTCAAGGAGAGAATAACAACTATGATTCTGAACAATTGGTTTTTAACCTTGAACAAGATAATGCAGCAGCGTTTTTAGTTCAATTTGAAAACCCTAAACGACTACTTAACACCACAAGACCAATACCGGAACAATATCGGTTTTATGCCGCCGAGCTATTTTACGACACCGCCTTTGATTACCTGGGCAAGCCGCTCGAATCTGTAGCAAAAAGCAATCTAAAAGAATATAGTAAAGATTTACTGGCCTTGTTGCCAAATGTGGCGATAGACCAAGACGATACCTATGATGGGACCGCCTATAGCTCCAAGACACTTCAATTATTTGCTAAGGACAACCATTTAAAGGAGCTAGTGAACTCAAAAATAAAACTGGCCGACCATTTGATCATGAATAGGAAGTATAGGCAGGGTATTGCTCTGTACAAGAAAATACTGAATGCAGGCGAGAAATGGGCCGTTGATAAAAATGTACTTTTTGAGGCCACCCGTTCCCTTGGCAACGTGTTTGCAGTTCGCAAGCAGTTCGATAGCGCCATGATCTATCAAAGAAGCGCATTTGTTCTGGCGGATCGCCTCGGGTTAGGGGTTGATAAAAAGATAGATGCCTATAGGGATATCGGCATAACGTTCGCAGAAATGGGTCGGGATGAGGCGAGTTTGGAGACCTATAAAAAAACAATTGAAATCGCCCTAACCGAGGGCGGCGGAAAAAGGAGCATAGGGGTCTTATACCTTTTGATTTCGGGTTGCTATGAAAGGCTGCAGTACTATGATACGATGGGCTACTATCTTGATAAGTATAAAGCCTTGGAAATCAATTCTTTTATTGATGCGGATCTTGAATTTTATAGACTTTTGAGTGTTGGTCATAAAGCCAAAGGAGAGTACGAACTTGCCTTGGAAGACCTAGAAAAAATGAATGCCATCAATGATAGTGTGTACACCTTGAATCTTTCTGACAAGGTACTTACCTTGAACAAGCAGGATAAAATGGAAACAAACGAAAAAGAAAGCGTTCTGCTCCAAAGAAAGAACGAGAGTAAAATTTTAACTCGGGTAGAATCAAAAGACAAACGAATCTATTATTTAAAAGGATTGATGATAGGACTTAGTATTATTGCGCTTTTCATATTTATTGCCTTGTATAAAAATAGAAAACTTACCAGAGAATTGGCCCAAATGAATGATACGGTTCATTTGCAACGAAATGAAATTGCTTCTTCGCTCGATAATGAGAAGAATCTTAATAAAAAGCTACACCAAGCCAATAGTACCTTAGAACACTTCTTCTCGATCATTGCCCATGACCTAAGATCACCTTACAATGTTATGCTTGGGTATGCCGATATGTTGGTCAATAATTTTGACCTTTTAAAACCTGAAGATGTTAAAGATTGTTTAGCTACCTTACGCAAAAAAGCATATAAAAATTACCAGTTGACGCAAAATTTGTTGTCTTGGGCGATGATGCAAAAGGGAGGCATGATTGTAAACAAAAAGGAATCCTACGTTCGAAAAATTGTATACTCCTCAATTAGTTTACACAAAGAATTGGCCGACAAAAAAGGAATTACCCTTATTAATAAATGTCCAACAACACTAACGGGAAGTTTAGATAAGGATATTGTCGCATCGGTTTTATCGAATCTTATAAATAACGCGTTAAAGTTTACGAACAAATACGGTTCGGTCACAATTAGTGCTAAGAAAATGGGAGAAAACATACTCTTTAAGGTAGATGATACAGGTTTGGGGATGAGTAAGAAAACAAGAAAAAATCTTTTTAACCTAGACAAGGTATCGTCTAAGCCCGGTACGGCCGATGAACCGGGCGCCGGCCTTGGGTTGATACTTTGCAAAGAGCTGGTAACGAGCCATCAAGGAACGATAAGGGTAAAAAGCAAAATAGGCAAGGGAACTACGGTTTTAGCCTTACTTTAGCAAACATTGTTGCAAGAAAAAAAACGAGAAACTTTTCGAGAGAATAATATGGAAAAACTGGAAGCAATCATCGTTGAAGATGATAAAGATCATATGGCGGTACTAAAAATGCACTTGTCCACACATTGCAGTGACATAAATATTATGGCAACTGCAAGCACCATTAAGGATGCCACAAAACTATTGCAGGAAAACAATCCGGACCTTATTTTTCTTGATGTAGATATTCAGGGTGAGAGCTCCTTTAAAATTTTAAAGAAACTGCCCTTTTTAAATGATGTAGAGATCATTATTACAAGTTCACATAGAGAATATGCCCTGGAAGCGTTTAAGCATTTTGTCACCGACTATGTTTTAAAACCACTTCAGCCAGAACCTTTGTTGGCCGCAATTGAAAAAGTAAAGAAGAATATTGCCTTAAAGGCTTTGGCCAATAAACAGAACGAACCTGCAGAGAACCAAGAACCGTTAAAACGTTTAGCAATCCCTTCGGTTGATACAGTAGAAATAATTGCTGTAGATGAGGTAATGTACCTAGAATCGGAAGGGCGTTATACCACTTTTTACCTGACCGATAATACGACTCAAACGGCCAGTAAGAATTTAGGGGAATATGAAAAGCTTTTGATTAATAATTCTTTTTTGCGAATTCATCATTCGCTTTTGGTAAATATGGACTTTGCCCTTAACATTCATAAAAAAGATGGATTTTACCTGCAAATGACAACCCAAAAATACCTTCCCATTTCGAAACGAAAGATAAATTCTTTGTATCGTTATTTGAATCTTAAGTAGCTTGTTAATTTGTTCAGAATATAGAATCGTCGGTAAGTCTAATTTCCGTTAGGCATTTCTTAAACCCGCTCTCAGTGGTTCAATTTCCCCGTGATTTCTCTCTGAATTCACTTATTTCTCTATTTTACCCGTTAAAACTAGTCGGTTGACCACTTATTACTCGCTGATAAGAGAATTGATGGGGATGCGGTAGCTTTGTCTCAACTCACGGGTCACCCGTATGTTTTTTGAATTTTGCAAGTTCAATGGTATGCTATACGTACTGATGTATATAATGATTCAGTTGATTTAGGTGCTACAAACATTTTACAGAAATCTGAGCCAAGTTGGTTACAAATTCAAAAAGACAACCAAAGAACATACTCCTAAGTATTCTTATTTTTCTTTGCCCCGAATACTTTTGATCGGTATTATAACTGCCAAAAATGAGAATACATGTATTAGATGGGCTTAGAGGCTATGCGGCCCTTTTAGTAGTTTTATCGCACATGCCCCAAATCTCCGATACCGAACTTGGACGCTCGTTCTATTTAATGATTCAAGATCTTAACCTTGGTTATCTCGGTGTAGATTTGTTCTTTGTGCTAAGCGGTTTCTTGATAACTAGAATCTTGATACGGGAAAAAGAAACGGGGAAGTTTTCCTTTAAACTATTCTACATAAAGAGAGCGTTGCGAATTTTTCCTATTTATTTTCTGACCATTATAGTGTGTGGGCTTATATTTTCGTGGGAAGGAATGGGGTATTTATCCATATATACGGCTAATTATTATTTTACATTCAATGTCTCGCCACATCCTTTGCAGCATACCTGGTCGTTATCTGTTGAGGAGCATTATTATTTAATTTGGCCTTTGATAATCTATTTCTTCGATTCAAAGACGATTCGCAACTATAGTTGGATGATCGTGGCTTTGATCGTATTATTGTCATTGGTTTTGGTCTATGAAATATTCGGGGCCGAAATTTCTGATAGGTTGATACATATGGGAACCGAGTTTAGAATTATAAGCTTGTGTTTGGGGTCTACACTTGCCTTCTGCGAAAAAAGAATCATGGGGCTAAAAAAGGAAAATGCAAGTCGTTGGCTGTTGCTGTTCGGTTTAGTGACATTTTTGTTAGTAATCCTAACGCAACAAAAAATATTCGAAGCCTGGTTTCCGCCGCATGCTATGCGCCTTTTCCTATTCTCGTTTTGCTCAACTTTCATATTTTTGTTGGTATTACTTCAGGAAAAAAGGAAGAATGCGATCGATGCCCTCTTTGGTAATAAATATATAAGATATATTGGGAATATAAGTTACGGCTTGTATCTCTACCATTTTCCCATTTTTTATGGATGGGGAATCACAAAAGATCAATTAAACGGAAAACCCCTAGAATTTTCAGAATTTCTTCTTCCCTTACTGCTATCGGTATTGATTGCTTCCGCATCCTATAAGTTCATAGAAAAACCACTCATGAAGTGTAGGGCTAAAATGACCAGTATGCATAACGGGAAAACCCGCAAGTTACAAGTATAAAGTCAACTTCTTTTAATGGCATTGCCCTTTCCGGGTAAATATTCGATGGCCACATTTTTTATGCAATTCGGCAATCAACGATATGCACCTTTTAAAGCTGCGTATTCGAAAAACGAGTCTTATCCCTTTTTTACCGTTTTCCGACCCTTAGAAGGTGGTCAAAAGCACTTAATCCTATTTAAGACACTACTAATGGGGTTTTGCCATAGGTTCGAAATTAACCTCAAAATCTTTGGAAGCCCTTAATAATAGGGGGTTTTATCCAAAATAAGCTTATTGGGGCAATTCTTGAAAATCACTTATTCGGCTATTTTTCCACATGTGTATCCCATAGGCACCACTTATTACTAAGCACATGATTATTGGATGAATGACCAGTACATTTAACCATAACTAAAAAGATAAAAGACACTTTTTAAAAAAAAGAGCCTTACTACAAACTACAGCTAGTCGCTGTTTTGTGAAACAGTATCGGCATTAAAATTAAACTTATGAAAGACGAAAAGTTACCGGTAGATTCGCTTCTTATATTGGTTTTTGGAGTTTGTTTCGTGTTGCTGTCAGTGGAAAATTATATTGCCTATTATAACTTTTTTTCAGACCACGGGCTAGTACATGAAAACTTTACCAGCTTTATCGAGTATGTAGTCGGCCTTATAGCGGTTCATGAATCCCCGGTGCTTCTTAGGTTTTCATGTTTATTGGCAATGACCGGTGCTTGTCTCGGCTTTAAAGTCAAAAAGAAACCTGAAGAAGATGAAAAGCAGAACATCTACCTTATCATCACCTTGGTTTGTTTCCTGATCTTTGTTATTACCCCTGCCTTAAATGCAAATTTCTACATCAACGCAGCGCTATCGTTCTTATCTTTTTCGGTATTTATAGCGGCCTTCATAAGAGTACGAAGACATTTTAAATATTTTGGTAGTGCCGATGAGTTTAACGAAAAAAACGAAGTATTCAAACAAGGTAAAAATGTAATGGAAAACCCGTATTCGGTCAACTTTAAGACCGACAATGGTACTGTAAATGTGGTAAACCCTTTTAGGGCTACTATGGTACTGGGAACTCCTGGGTCTGGTAAGTCGTACTCTGTTATTGAAGAGTATATACGCCAACATATACAGAAAAAATTCACCATGATGGTGTATGATTTCAAATTTCCTTCCCTGGCAAATGAAACCTTGGCCTTTTTTGAATACTACAAAGAAGTATATGATATTACCCCTAAATTCACCGTGGTTTCATTAGATGACCTTGCTCAGTCTAATTTCGTTAACCCAATTAGCCCGGACCTGATCCGTAAGGCGGCCGATGCTATAGAAGCATCACAAACGGTACTTTTCAACCTGAACAAGGAATGGATTACCAAGAAAGACTTTTTTGCCCAATCGGCCATTTCGTATTTCGCATGCTGTATTTACTTTCTAAAAATCTATGAAGGCGGAAAATACTGTACGTTGCCACATGCAATTTCATTGGCATCCTGTCCCGACGAAAATGTTTTTAAGGTTTTTCAAAACTATCCGGAACTCAAGTTTTTTATGACACCCTTTGCCGATGCATTGGCCAAAGAGGCCTATGAGCAATTAGCAGGGCAAACGGCCTCTGCAAGGATACCCTTGTCTCAATTGGCTACCAAAGAATTATTTTGGGTGATGGGCAACAATGTATACCCCGATATGAACGTCTCTTTGGCTATCAACAATCCTGAAGAACCCACAATTTTCATATTGGCAAATTCGCCTTCTACACAGACCACCAATTCCCCTGCACTGGGTCTTATAGCTACCCAAATACTCAAAGAAATCAACAAACAAGGGAAACAACCTTGTTCGGTAATTATAGATGAGCTCCCCACCATGTATTTTATGGGCCTAGACAATTTGATCGCTACCGCAAGATCTAATAAAATTTCTACGACCATCGGGATGCAGGATCTAGAACAGCTAAAACGTGATTATGGAGATAAGATCGCGGAGACTATTTTCAATATTGTAGGGAATATTTTTAGTGGATCGGTACGTAGTGGTACCGCTACGAAACTGCAAGAGATTTTTGGAAAGAAAAAGCAAAAACTAAAGAATGTATCGGTAGATACCGGCAGTACGTCCTATACCATTAATGAAAGTTTAGACTTTGCAATACCGGTTTCGACCATATCCCAATTATCTCAAGGAGAATTTGTCGGGATTGTCGCCGATAATTTTGGCGAAGAGATCGAACGTAAAATTTTCAGGGGAAAAATAAAGGTAGACAAACGAACCGATCAGGTCAAAACACCGATGCCGATTGTTATTGAAGAGTCTGAATTGGTTGGCTTGGTCGATGGGAATTTTAAGCGCATCGTAGACGAGATAGACATTTTGTTGGCGTTTGAACTAGATAAGATTGCGAACAAGGCCAAAGAAGCTTCAAAAGAAAAAGCGACACCAGTAATGGAAAAAACAGGAACTAATGGTAAGTAAGATACAAACAATAGCAGTTTTCTTGGCACTTGTTTGCGGGTGTTTACTTGGTGCGCAAAACAAAAAGGGGTTTTCCTTGGACGCAAATAGTGGCTTGCCCGTATTCTTCCCCTTGGCGAAGAAAGATTTTGTAAAACTGTCATCGGCCTATGGTTATAGATACCATCCGATAAGGCATAAAGTAAAAAAACACCGAGGCTTGGATTTGGTGGCAAAGATGGGAAAACCGGTATATGCGTCTGCCAAGGGTAAGGTAATAACCAATGATCGGCATGCAGGTTACGGAAATAGAATTGTACTGCAGCACGCCAATGGTATTAAGACCCTTTATGGGCATTTAATGAAAAGTAAGGTGCGCAAGGGGCAAACCGTAAAAAAAGGAGAGATAATTGGTTTAGTCGGTCAAACAGGACAGACGACAGGGCCTCATTTACATTACGAGATTTGGATAAAATCAAAAAAAATAGATCCGATCAGTTTCTGGAGCAAAGTAATCTCGGAGCAAAATAAGGAAGCGGTCGTAGTAAAATAATAATTGAATATATAAGAAAATGGACAAAAAGAAAAAAATAATAGCATCAGCAGTCTTTGGAGTATTCGTGATAGCAGTGGGCATTTTTGCCAAAACAGTGCTATTTGCGTCTGACGAACCAAAAAAAACAGGCTTCTCATTGTTGACCCCCGATGTAGATGAAGATGGCATCGATAGCGTAACCAAAAAGAAAAGCTATGATATGGAAATCATGAATCCAAGTTTTGTCGATGACTCAAAATTAATTGAAGACGAAGAAAAAGACACGAGCGAAACTCAATATACTGAGTATGACTTATTTCAAAGGGCACAAAGAGAAGCAGACTCTATATCGCAAGCAACAGGAGAGGCCGATTTTGGACAACAAGTAGATCCAGAACTATTGGCCCTTATGCAAATGCAGGAACAAATGATGGCCTCCCAGGCGGCAGGAAGCTCCGCAAACGCCGCCGCCGGTGGGCAACAGGCACAGACGGCTCAGGTAGCACCTGAAAAGGAGCTTACATTAAACGAGATCCGTAGTAAGAACGAGCAATCAGGTAACTTTTTTCAAGGGGCCGGCGGCGTAGGCGAGCATACCAATACCCTAGACCTTGTACCGGGTGAAACGGTAGATCAAGGAATCTTGGTAAAGGGTAGTACCGTGGCTATTCGAACAAAGCAAGCGGTGCGACTCAGAGACCCAGATTTAACCATCCCCAAAGGGGCCATCTTATACGGAAAAGCCTCGTTCGACGGTGGGGACCGGTTGCAAATAGATATTGTAAGCTATAAGGTGAAAAGCAAATTAACACCTATTGATCTGGTCATTTATGATTTTGATGGCCGGGAAGGGATACACCTTGGTAACAAAACCTGGCCCAAGATTCCTTCAAAAGTGGCCAAGGAGGTCTTTAATTATGTGAAGCAAAAAGGAACACAGGCGGCTACTTTTGGCGGCAATAATAAAATAGACCTAGATGAGGCAAAAGACGTGGCAATTGTTTCGACGATTAAGGAAGTTACCGAAGAATTACTAGATAAAAAGCGAGTCTTTATGCCACGGAAATACAACCTGTGGATTTATACCAACACTAAAAGAGAACGAAGATGAAAAGTGCAAACTTAGAAGAAGTACTACCAATTTTTGCAGTGGAGAACAATTTGCTTATTTCAAAGAAAGGAGATATTAGCGTTGTATATAAATTGAATTTACCGCAGATCTACTCTTTGGATACCAATGCCTTTGAGCACATAAATGTCATTTTTGACAAATTTATTCGGTCTTTCCCTTCAAATACGGTCATACAAAAGCAAGATTATTTCTTTGTAGATAAGGTAAAAGGCGCATTGGCCGAAGCCGAAACGATTCTATCGAGGAGCGATAATCAGTTTTATTACGAAAAACCGACCCTTAGTCATGAATGCTACCTAATAATAACAAAAGATTCTAAGAATAGTATTTCGTTGCATGCAAATCCGAAATTGTACGAAACCTATATGGAGGATATTGAGGATTTTCTAAGACTTACCGTAGCGAATTTCTCTTTTTTGACCAAAGAAGACTATTTTACGGCAAAACGCCTAAAAGATGATGAGATTACAGATCTTTTAGGAGTGTACTTTTCCCTATCCCAGGAGGGCGATTCGGTGCTCAAGGATATTTTCTTGGACAAATCACTGCAGGTAGGAAGCAAGCATGCCGAAATCTATAGCATTTCGTCGAATATGCAGTTGCCCATTACGATGGAAACGACTACAAGGCATGCCGATTTCTCGACGCCCAAAACAGATTTTCAGATCCCTTTTATACAACCTATTGCAGTGGGGTTAGATTGTAACCATGTGTACAACCAAGTAATCTATGTAGAAAAATCGGAGAAAATATTTGCCCAACTAAAGACTACCCTTAATAAATTCAAGAGTTTGTCGGTACTCTCGAAAGAGAACAAACTTACCTATGATCATATTAATGACCTAATCGAGAATGTACTTGAAAAAGAATTAAAATTCATAAAGCAGCACTATAGCGTACTTATTTGGAGTGAAACCCCAGAAGAGTTGGAAGAAAACAGAACCGAACTCAGAAATGTGTTTCGTAGTATGAGTATCACCCCTTACCAAGTAAAATTTGCGCTAGAAAATATTTATTTGAACAATTGTCCTGGAGCCGCTATTTTTATCGATGAAAATTTTCGGTTCATAGGAGTATCAGAGCAATCGCCGGTACTTATGAATTTCGAGAGTTATTACGAAGGTAATAAAGACGGTATTTTATTATGTGACCGTAAAAACGGCTCGCCGCTTCGACTAGATCTTTGGGACGAGCCCGTAAAAAGAGGGCTGATCGTAAATCGAAATCGCCTCATTTTTGGCCCTTCTGGGACCGGTAAATCTTTTCTGATCAATCATATTGCCAGTCAGTACTACGAGCAAGGGCATCATATCGTAATGATCGATATAGGGAATTCATACAAAAAACTTTGTCATTTATGTAAAGGACAATATTTCACCTACGATGTGGGGGAGCCCCTGCAGTTCAACCCTTTCTTTATGGGAGATGAAAAAATTAACGTAGACAAGAAAGTATTTATTATTTCCCTGGTCATGTTTTTGTGGAAAGGAAATGACTCCTATAAAAGAGAGGAGAAGCAAATTTTGGCCATGTACATCGATGCATACTATGAAATGCTCGATAAAGAGCCCGAGGTTTTTCCTTGTATGTCCTCCTTTTTCGAGTTTGTATGTGATTCGACCGTCCTTGAAAAGGAAGCGGTTTACTTTGATAAGTTGAGTTTTAAACTTTCGCTTCAGGATTTTCACGATGGCAAATTCGCCGAAGTCCTAAACTCTAAGAACCCGATAAACCTTGTAACGGAGCGTTTTATCGTATTCGAGATGGATAATATCAAAGATCACCCGGTTTTATTCCCATTGGTGACCATGCTTTGTATCGATGTGGTAATGAGTAAAATACGACAGGTGCCGGCTGCCAAAAAATCTATTTTCATAGATGAGTGCTGGAAACCAATTTCTAGTGGCGACATGGCCGAATTTATTAAATACCTCTATAAGACCGTACGTAAATTTTATGGTGAAGTAGCGATTGCTACCCAAGATGTAGAAGATATTTTGGATACCGCTGCAGGACCGGCAATGATCAACAACACCGATACAATGATCTTATTGTCCCATAAAAAGAAGATGGGCGCAAAAGATAAATTTGCCAAACACCTCTCGTTTAGTGAAAGCGATTTGGAGAAACTATTTTCTACAGATAAAAGAGAGGTCTACATTAAGGTGGGTAACATCTCGAATGTATATAAGGTAAGCGTTTCGCCAGAGCGGTATGCCTGTTACTCATCAAATGCCGATGAAAACAAGGGCATCTATGCAAGTTATAAGGAATCTGGGAACATGGAGCTGGCATTGAACGAATTTGTTGAAAAAAATAAATAAAGAAAATAATTAGAGAAAAATAAAGAAGATGAAAAATCGAATTGTATTACTTATCGCTGTTTGTCTAGGTTTAGGCGGGTATGCACAAAAAGAAATGAACGTTTTGCCAGTACAGGAAACCGTGTTCGTTTCAGATATAAAGACCACTCATTTGATCTTTGAGGAGAACGTTAATTACTTAGATCTGGGCTCGCCCTATTTCGTAGCGGATACCTTGCAACCCATTGTCAAAATCAAACATATTGGGGAAGATGTAGGGAAGCCAATAAGCCAAGAAACAAATCTTACCGTAATTACCGAAAGTGGTGTTTACTACTCAATACCACTGCGGTATAATAGGGATACGAAAGACCTTACCTATCGGCTTAAAGCCACAAAAGAACATATCGACGCTGTTCACCAAGAGAAAAAGGCACTCGACAAGAACGAGATGGAAATTGAACGGTTCATTAGTTCCTTAAAATTTGCCAAACCCAATGTAGACCTTGTAAATAAAAAGGAAGATTTTGAAATCAAGATCAAGGGTATTTATTACCAGCGAGATTATATGGCCATACAGGTAGCCCTGTATAACGGTTCTACTATTGATCTTGATATTGATCAAATTTTGTTCAGGCTAAAACTAAAAAAGAGAGTTGCCAGCGATTATATCTATCAGGAACGTATTGTTAAGCCGATTCAAATTGTAGATGAAGTTAAAAAAATCAAAGGCTTCAATACCAAGACCATGGTCATGATCTTTAAAAAGTTCACCCCCAATGAGAACGAAAGTTTGGTGATCGATGTGTTGGAAGCCAATGGTGGTAGATCCTCTAAACTAACGATTGCTAGGAAAAAGTTGTTAAACCCTAAGTCAATACGGTTATGAAAAATTTAGCACTATTAATAATGCTGTGTTGTTCTCTCTATGGCTGGGCGCAACCGTCGGTCCCAAAACCAACGTTGACCAAGCCAGATATACCCGATTTTGCCTCTATGTTTGCTCTTCGACTAGGGGATTATATCGACCCGGCCACTGCAGCGATCACCTATATTGAAGCTTGGATGGTACAAAACGTAAATGCATCACATGACAAGACGGCAAGAGAATTTACGGCAATGGCGGCAACCGCTTTAGTAGAACATAATTCTCGGGAAAATGTGAATCCTGTGAGGCAAGAAATATTGCCTCTTAACTACAGAGGGCTTTGTGATGGTTTTATTGGGGGAGGATTGAACCGAAAAAAAAAGGTGTGCGATGCAAAAAGGGCATACATCCTAAAGGCTTCGAAAGTGGTGAACGATTTTGTTTATGCGGGAACGCGCTATAAAGTGCACAATGGTATCGTAGACCAAATTGGCGAGAAATATACCGCTATCATCAACAACCTGCGATATGAATTACGGCAAATGGAAATAGAAAAAGAACGACGGGGTATAATGGCACGAATTATACGTTAACATAGGGCCGGTTATAAAAATGAAACCCAAAGGGAACATTGTTTCGGTCACATATGGTGAACAGCGTCTCGGTGAGCTCGCTTAACAAAATAGACACTCTAAAAAAGATATAGTCGGGCAGGCAGAAAAGACTTGAACAAGTATTGAATTTAAAAAAAAATAGCATGAAAGCACAACATCTGATAACCATAATATTTTTGCTTGTATACAACCTCTGCAACGCGCAATGGTGGTATTATAAGAATAGTGATAATACTACCCAACGCAAGATCATGGCGATAGATGCTGAACTGGTACTTTCAATCGGTGCGAACGCAGACATGATCTTGGCGGTACCGAATGCAGAGACCCATCTACGCCTATTACTAAGAAGTGATTACAGACGAGACCGCCGATTCGATAAGAATAGTTCTTTTATTGCCGGGACGACCCTGATCGCAGGTATGGCCATAGGGAATGAGATTGCGAATAGCGCCTTTGCGAGAAACAAAACACCCTATTTTGCCTTGAACAAAAAAAAATATAGAGATAGGGTATCGAACAATATCGTTGACTTGGCTTTTTTGCAGGGAATAGATCCCACAAGAGTACGAACTGCCGATAGGCAGGCGATTTACAGAATTCGAAGAGAAATTATAAGAAACTATTCCGGAGACGAGAAGATAATGCGAAAATTGGTCTTCTTGGCAGCAGCACTCTACGCCTTCGACAATAGTCCGCAACTATTCGAATTGCTAAGAAACGGTGAAATAATTTTATAAAATAAGAAAGATGAAAAAGCTACTTGTAATAGTATTAACGATTAGTTCGAGCCTGGCAATGGGGCAGCTTCCTGCTTGGAATATTACTTCATCGGGAGCATCGGCAGCAATGGAAGCACCCCTAGTTGCCTGGAATTGGCCAGCAGAACCTTTAATGATGGATGCCGTAAAAAAGTTTAGCAGAGAATACGCCAAAAGAAACATTTATTATGCACCCACAGTAGCCGATGGCGGACGGGTTGCTCGTGGAGAAGTAACCGCCCTACGAAGGCGTTCCCAAGATTTGCTTAGGAAGAATACTGCTCTTGGGCCTATTTATCCATACAGAAAAAGGGATAACGCAAGACGCTTGAACACGATAGATAGCTTATTGCTCAATGTTGAGCAGCAGTTTGCAAACCTCACTATTACTAGAACAGGTATCTATGGCGAGCGCATGAACCTGAATCAAAACAACGCAATGACGATGGAACAGTGGAGTAGAAAGTTAGACGAAATCGAATCTGACATCAACAATTGTAGAATTCTAAATCTATGGGTCAAGTAAGGGTCGGGCCATAGGAAAGCAAATTATAAAACATTAAATCATTCGCTATGAAAAATATAGTATGCACACTAATTACTTTGCTCATGTTCAAATCGGCAGCGGCGCAAATTCCGATACCTACTGGTGTTCCTCTTACAGATAGGTTTTCTCAAGATGCCTATGACGATATGTTGAAGGACTACGGTAAAATAGCGGTTAAAGACCTTGCAAGCGCAGAAATTGTATCCCATATGGAAGATGCGATCGTTGAAAGAACCAAAAGCATGAGTATTATGGGTTCTCCTCTAAGGGCCGCAAGAGAAGACGTTGTAGAATTTATAAGACGCGATTGTAGCGCCTATATAAGTGATAAGTACCCGATAGTTTCCCCTAGCGCATTATACGCCGGGCAGAGCATGTTTAAGAACATTGCGATCAATACAAGGTACGGGTTAAAGTACCGTGCCGCGATAGCAAACATAAATACCTATTTGGTAAGAAGGCCAACAAGAATTACGCCGCTCAGCAGATATTTGAAAGTATCGGAAGGAGAGCGAATGATGCTTGTTCTTGAAGAGTTAGAAGATGTAATAACAATAACATTAGAAAATGAAGAATATTAAAATTTATATGATACTTATTTGCCTTGGCGTGTCTGCGAACCAATTTGCGCAAACAGAGATACGGGATAATACACTCAATGGTTTAAGAGCTGCCCAGTTAATAGAGGTAACGGCAGTTGCAGGGGAAAGAACGGCCCTTGCGTTGTTATTCGACAGGCTGCATACGCAAGAAGAGGAATACCAGCTTAAGATAAGTGTGGCTAGTATTACTACGAGTACTCCAATTTATGCAGGGCTGACAAGGATAAGCCTGTCTAATAGAAATCTTATTAGAGATTTAGAAAGGCAGGTACGTAGAATAAAAAGAATTCCACGCTTTTTAAGGCATGGTATCAAAGATATCGAAAGCAGATTGGAGCGCGAAAAGGAATATCATGACAAGATAGATGATAACATTGCCCTATCGTTGGCGCAGGTAGCGACAGCTGGGGGAGCAGGTTACAACTACACGTTTTGGCTCAAAAAGTTTCAGCAAATGCAAGATAATAGATCTAATCTTCAAGAAATACAGTACCACTTAGATAATAGCGGTACGATTAATAAAATATTTAAAGAATAAAATCATGGATGCAATATTAGATACATTTTGGCAAAATCTCTTTGGGGTTGGCAGTAGCAGCGGGGCTATCTATGGTTTCGTAGAGGCAATTTTAGTAGATATGAGGAAAGTTGCCGCTGTTTTGGTTACTATTTTTATGGGATACAAGGTAATGCTCTACTTCTCGGATATGGAGACCAGGCTAGATCCCTTTGTAATTATAAAGCCCCTTATATTTCTATTTGTTTTGAGTGTGTATTCACCTTTGGTAGATATGTTGGTACGGGTCCCTATGGAGATAGTCGACGACATTATTGATCAGCATATCAACCATACAGAGGCCGATTTTGAAGACGCTATTACCCATGTAGATGATGGGTCTGCCGCCGGGCCGGGGCAAGGGTTGTTCGATATTCTGGCCATCAACCCGACCTTAGAACTCATTCATCTGCTCATCTATTTAGCATCTACCATGGTAGCCTATTATATGATGTTCAGGCAAATTATTTTAATTGCTATCTACTATATCGTAGGCACCATAGCGCTCCCCTTTTCACTTATTGCTGGCAACCAAGATACCGCACGTAATTGGTATTTGGGTTTCATAGCGGTCATGATGTGGAAACCAATGCTCAAAATAATGCAGGGAATCATTATCGCCCTAGATCCCGCAGCGGTGTCGTTTACTAACGCCCTATTCTCGGTAGCCCTACAAATCGTAATGATTCTCACCATACTACAGATTCCCAAATTTGCCAACCTTGTCGTGAGCAAAGGCAGTGATGCAGGATCTGATGTCGGGGGCAAATTTATGAGCTCTGTGGGTAAAATATTTAAAGGTAGCAAATAAGCTAGCAAAACGAAAACGCTAAAAAACAGAAACTATGGAAATAAGATCACCTAAAGTTTTAGAAAAAACACCCGAAGTATGGGGTTTTAATCTGGGAAAAGTGGCAGTGATAGTCTTGTCAGGTATGGGATTGTTATTCATTGGCCCTTACAGTCTAAAAACCGCACTCGTATTCCCGCTTTTTGGGGGAGTCTATTTTTTAATCGATGCAAAATTTCCCGCAAAAGGCGAGCTATTACAGTTCATAAGCTACAATACGGGTAATAAATGTATTCATTGTAAAAAACAATTAAAAAAATTAACCAAAAAACAAACATATGTAGAAAATTTAGAATAGTAAATGAGTAAAAATGGAGTATTAATAAATGTAAAAATGAAAAAAATGGAAAAAATGAAATCAATTATCGCGAATTTTAAAAGTAATGATGTAATCGAAAACCGTCATCCTAAAATGGCAATAATACGGTCTATGACGGTATTTGCGGTCTTGTTATTCTTCACCTCGCCAGCAATGGCGGTTGCTGGTAAGTTAACAGGTTGGCAGACTACTATAACCACGGCGATGACCACATTGGTGGCAATTTACGCCGTTGTCGGCGGTTTCCTTGTATTTGTACAATACATGCAAGGTAGTGAGCAAGCACAAAAGAACCTGATAAAGTTCATCATCGGGTTGGCAGTGTTCGGAGCTTCAACCGTTTTAGTAACCGATTTCGGTACACCATAAATTACTGTAGAAGGGGAAGGTCGCGATGGTTTGTGGCCTTCCCTTTTTTTTAACTCTTTTTTATAGATCTAAAATCGGCAATAGTGCTAGGTTCAACTTACAAGTTAGACCCTTTCGCACCGCATAAAAGATTGAAGATATCTACTATAAAATTAAAACTTAAGATCATGAATATAAAATCATTAAAAGACATACCCACCAGTTTTGCCCTGGCAAAAAAGGCGATGGCCATTTGCTTGGTAACTTCGCTGGCATTGACCATAGGATGTTTGTCATGGGCTTTTTACGTTACCAGACATTTTGCCGAAACGGCCTATATCTTAACCGAAAACGGACAAATGGCATTGGCGAAGGGTATTTCGTCTACAGAAATAGATTTGTACAGAACACCAGAAATTAAAAGCCATATCTACACCTTTCATAGATTGTTTTGGAATATAGATCAGTTCGTAGTAGAGCGCAATATGAATACTGCGCTTAGTATGACTGGCCACTCGGGAAAACAAGTGTATATGAGCTTAAAGGCAAGCGGCCATTATAGCAAAATCAAAAGCCAGAATTTGGTGCAAACACTTCAAATAGATTCCCTTGATTTAGATGATACTAAAACACCTTACGAGGCCGCAGTATATGGGAAACTTACAGTAAAAAGAACAGATCAGGAGAAAAATCAAAAAGTAGATTTGTTCAAGGCCACTTTTAATCTGCACAATGTGGCAAGAACAGATGAAAACCCACATGGCCTGTTGATCGAGAACTATGAACCCGATACAAGAGAAATGCCAAAAAAGAAATAAGGATTGTAACCTGATTCTGAATTTTGACAACTGTTTTGTTCAAAATCAGATGCGCCTTTGAAACAGGGCTCTGCCAAGAAATTTAAAGTAGTATTGATCTTGGTTTTTAAAATAAATACGGAATAGACTAGGGGTAAAAGGCCATTTGCGATACATACTAATAGGAGAAGGTGAACTAGCATAAGACGAGAAACAAAAAAACGAATAAATAGTTAAAAATAGTAGTATGGAAGAGAACGTAATATGGAAGGGGAACCCTTCACAATGGACTAATTTTCCCTTTTATATGTTGTGCGTACTGTTTACGGCAGCATTCGGGATCGGAATTTTAATGGCACTGTGGAAATATTTCGACACCAAATACCATCGCTTAGAAGTCACAGATCAGCGCATTATTGAGCACATGGGTATTTTCTCAAAAACCACCAACGAAGTTGAGTTGTACAGGGTAAAGGATATTCAACACTTACAACCCTTCTGGTTGCGAATTATGGGGCTCTCGAACGTTTGGTTAGATAGCACAGATCATTCGAACCCGGTTATATTGATCCAAGGAATCCCCAATGGCAAAGAAATAAAAGAGCAGCTTCGCATGGCTGTAGATGCCCGCCGTGATATCAAAGGTGTAAAAGAAGTAGATTTCAAGTAGTAAGCTGCCTCGGGGCGAGCCCACGAGGCATTAAAAGGAATGTAACATTGATTTCGATGCAGGCCTGTCTGTACACTTGTCGTTAAGGCGTCGGAGCATTGTATATCTAGATTATCGAGTAAAAAGTAACGTAGAAAAGACCGTAGAATGAAAAAAGAAGAACGAACAGGCTTTAGAAAATTTTTGAATGGCACCAAAATGGTTCTCTACTTTTTATTATTGTTGGGAATGAAAGCATTCAAAAAGGCACCCAAAGAAACGGCACAAGTTACGGCGTCTAATGCTAGAAAAAAGCACACAAGTTTCCTTAGCCAACTTTTTACGTTTGCATACACACGCTTTAAAGGTACTTTTGGTGAAGGTACCGGCGAACTAAAAAAATCTTTCAAAAAGAAAGAGAAGAAAAAAAGAACCCGTAAGACCTGGGCACGTATAAAACAAGATTTTCAAGATTACTACCAGGATCTAAAAGATGAATTTGAAAAAGGCGAAACCGAGTACTTAGAAGAAGGCATCGAAAAAAAAAACGATCAAATGAGAATCAGACCACCAAGGGGCCTAGAAATGAGTAGCTAAACAAGAAGCACTTGTTGCGCTCCAAATAGCACATAAAATTCAATAAAATGGCAGCTAAAGAACCTGAAAATAAAAAAGATGCACTGGGTGCGGCCCGGCAGATAACAAGATCGGCTTCGGCAGTTACCAAGTTCTCCGGGAGAGGCTTGGCCAAAAAAGCTTTGGCTTCTATTGGTGTAAAAGTGAAAAAAAAGGGGATAGAGGAACGGAAAAAAGCAATCGAAAAGAAAAAAATAGGCCCCAAGAAAAAAAAGGCATCCACGAAAAAAACCATAGCGGAAGCACTCTGGGACGCTTTGTTTCCAAAACCAACGGTTGATAAGCCAGAACAAAAGAAAGAGAAACCTAAAAAAACGGAAGTCAAGACCACCGTGACAGCAAGTTTTGCGCAGAATGGGAAACTAGATAAACTGTTTAGAAACGCCATGGTCACCGCAAAAAACGAAGATAAACGGCCAATCTTGGATCAGAAAAAAGTAGCAAAGACTGTAAAAGAGTTAACAAAAGTAGCCACAAAAAGAACCAAAACAAAGATGAGTTTATAAAGCGTATGTTTTTTCAAGAACATAGGCATTGGGCTTAGCGCCCTATAAAAACGAACAAAATGGCAAAATATAGAGGGTTATTAGAAGATACGCCGCAGGCGAAAAATAGGCGTAAGCTAATTGGGCGTTCCGGTTTAGTTGCATTTACGAGTTTGCTAATGGTGGGCTTAAGTTTTGTTACCGCTGGTGCTTTCCCAATTGCTATATGTGCCGGGCTCGGTGTATATGCCAGCTGGAAAGTAGGTAGCAAGTTAGGAAAAGCCCTTGCAAATAGTGCTGCGAATACTAGAATTGCGACACTCGAGAAACAGATAAAAGAGCTGCAAAAGGAAATAAAGCTGTTAGATCTGCATGAAGAAAGAAATGCCAAAAAAGAGAAAGGTCTGGAAGTAGGTGAAGAGATAGCACAAAACCAGGTGCAAATCCATGATGAAACTACAGGTCAAGACCATGGGAAAGAGGAAGAAAAAGAACTAGATGAAGTACATAGTGAAATTGAAATGGGCGAAAGTGGTCTTAGATCCGCTCCTGATTTGGTGCCAGAATCAGGTTTATCTCCCGATGGCCAAAGTGCACCTATTGATGGCTCGGAAATTCGGCCAATTACAGAAAAACTAAAAGAAGGCCCTATTAGCAGTAGATTACAAAGAGCCACGGTTGGTACAAAAATGCGGGTTGCAGCTTCTGATAAAAATAGAGGGGTTAAAAATCAAAATCGCAGTGATAAAAAGACAAATGCCAAAAACAATTTGGAAGCGTCTAAAGGAGAAAAGTTGGTGCTAAGAGAGGAAATCAAATTAGCAAGAACCAATATGAAAATCAAAAAGCTTGATCCAACAGCCGAGGTCGAGGAGACAAGAGCAGGTCTCAAAACAGGTTTCGTGGGTAGCAAAATGCAACGCGCTACGGCAGGTATTGCTGTTAGAAAAGCAACATTCAAAACAAATCAGGCAGCAAGAAGTAATGCCAATGCCAGTGCCAAGCAGGCGGTTAAAAACAATATAGAAGCTGCCAAAGCAGATGCAAAGGCGTTTAGGGAAGCATCCAAAATAGCTGTAAGAGATAAAAAAGTTGAAAAACTTAAGACGTTGGCCCAAACCAATTCAAAAGCTGCGAAAGAAGCTAGGAGAAAAGTTGCCGACAATTCAGGGCTGCAAAAAACTGGCGGAAAACGTACCTCTGCAGGAGTTGGCATTGGCGTATGACAGTTGGGGGCGTTACGAGCCCGGAATGAGTTTTAGTTGTTGAGGTGTGCCCTTCTTTCGGGCAAATAAATAGGCAGCATATAATATGTGAAAAGTAAGATTTTTTTTAGAGGAGCTATGGCGGTAGGGCAGCTCAAATTATAAACTATAGCATAAGCGCACCGCGAAGAATAACTGAAGACGAGTGCAGTATAAAAGAATAAAGTATATGGCTTTCAGGTAAAAATATACAGAAGTGAAAATACCTATGAGACATGTTCGAAAGGTGCCGGTAACAAGGCAAGTTAATTTATAAGGTAACAGAGTGCTGTTAAAAATAACAGGATGGCAAATAAAATAGAATCCACTAAAGAAAAAAGTAATAACCAAGCAACGAGAACGGCCCAAAAAGCCAATCTCGAAGCAATGAAAGAAGAATTAAGCGATTTAGAGAAACAGCAACCACAAGAGCAGGATCAACAAGAGTCGAAACCCAAATCTGGTATCGGGAATACTGTTCAAAAATTGCCTAAAACCTTGCAGCGAGGGTTGTTTGCAGTTTCGCTTCTGATCATAAACCCGGTTGCTTTTATTATTGCAGCTGTCTTGTATGCAGTATATAAGACTCTTGAGGCCCGAGGTAAGCAAACAACGAAACAGTCAAAGAGAAGCTTTAGCGATATCAAGAAAGATACATTGAAAGAGCTAAAGGTGAAAATAAAAGGGTTGCAAAAAGATTTAAGGGAACGTGAAAAAACTTCCAAAAATAAAAAGAAAGATAAAGTCAAGGGCAAGGTCACTGGTGCAAAGCCTACGAAAACGCCTGAAAAACTAACAAAATCGAGTTTAGCCGGTATGATGACGCCCTTAAACGAAAGTAAACGTCCTTTCTTGGCTAAATTAAGAGCGAGATTAGCAAAAACTAAAAAAAAGAGCAAAACCAAAAAAAGGGGTGGTGGTCTAAGAATCTAATATTGTTGACTTAGTAGTTTATAAAGCAAGAGTTGATTTAAAAAATAAAATGATGGCAAAGGAAATAGAAGAATCTCAAGAAATGGATGAAAGCCGAAAATCGAGGAAAGCCAAAGCCAAACTCGCAGAGGTGACGGGAGAATTGAGTGATTTAGAACGGCAGCAACAGCAAGCAGCGGGGCAAGACCAGGATCAAAAGGAGTCCAAGCCCAAATCTAGTATTAGTGATACTGTTCAAAAATTGCCTAAAACCTTGCAGCGAGGGTTGTTTGCAGTTTCGCTTCTGATCATAAACCCGGTTGCCTTTATTATTGCCGCCGCTTTGTATGCGGGGTATAAGACTCTTGAGGCCCGGGGCAAGCAAACAACGAAACAGTCAAAGAGAAACTTCAGCCAGATCAAGGAGGATAAATTGAATGAGCTACGGGAAAAAATAGAATCGTTACAAAACGAATTAAATGATGGTAAGGATGCTTCCAAAGATAAAGCAGAGGAGCAGGAGCAAAATGAAGGCCAAAATAAAGGTAAAGAAGAAAAACTTGGTGAAGGCCAAAATGAAGGTAAAGAAGAAGGTTCCGATATCAACTTAGATGAGGGTGAGTCGTTGGTGGCCGATTTGAAAGAGCAACCAGAAGTAGCCGAGGAACTAAAATACGAACCAACCCCGGAAGAAATCGAAAATGCGGTTACAGAGTTGAAAGAAGGGGAGGAGCTTGATGAAGAAATCGAAAATGCAGTTTCGGAACTGACCGAAGACCAGATTTCTGATTTAAGTGAAACAGACGAAAAGTCTCTTAACGAGCCTATGGGCTTTGAATGGGATGGCGATCTAGACAAAAAAATCACAAGGGAGGAGTACTCACAATGGCCAGGAGATGAAGAGGAAAACAGGTCAACTAATGACTTGGAATCTGAAATTAATGATGAGCAAGATCCATCAGTAACAGAAAGCCAGGAACGCGAGGTCGATGCTAAAGCGACCCTTAAGGAGGAGCAGGAGCAAAATGAAGGCCCTGCTGACCTACAGGACGAAATAGATGAGTTAATGAAAGAAATGGACGAAATCACCAAGGATTACACATCCGAAGAAGGTTCCGATTTGAGTTCCGAAGCCAGCTCTGATTTGAGTTCCGAAACGTACGACATAAAGGGGGCGATTACACCCTTGGATGAACATGGGGAGGAGCTTGATGAAGAAATCGAAAATGCAGTTTCGGAACTGACCGAAGACCAGATTTATGATTTGAGCGAAGCGGACGAAAAGTCCCTTAACGAGCTTATGGGCTTCGAATGGGATGGCGATCTAGACAAAAAAATCACAAGGGAGGAGTACTCACAATGGCCAGGAGATGAAGAGGAAAACAGGTCAACTAATGACTTGGGATCTGAAATTACTGATGAGCAAGATGCATCAGTAACAGAAAGCCAGGTACGCGAGGTCGATGTTAAAGCGACACTTACGGAGGAGCAGGCCGCAGAAATGGAAGGGAAAATCAATGAATTAGCAGCTAAACATGAACTTTCTGAAAGTGAGGTAGAAGCACTAAGATCCAATGCTGAAGAGTTTTTAAAACAAGAAGGAGTAGTCAAAACAGAAGAAGCCGCAGCGGAAGAAGTAGAGGAGAAAATTGAGGAAATAGACATTTCAAACACGGTAGTACCCGCCCAATCTCCAGATGCCGCCGCCGAACAGGCCAAAATAGATGATTTGATGCAAGAAATAGATTCACTGGCGCCTCAAGGGCAAATAGATTTAGCAAAAGAAACAGCACCTGAGTTGGGCTCCCAAGAAAAAAGTAAAGATGCGCAAGGTATTAAGGGAAAAGTGGCAGAGCTCGTTAAGAAAGGTTTAGACAAAGTCAAGGATGAAAAATCTCAAAATAAAGCTAAGAATGGTGCTAAGAAAGCTGTTGAAATCGGAGTAAAATCCGGAATAGCAGGTAAAGGAAATCCAGTAAAAACGGCAGCTGAGGCAGTGAAACTTACCGCTCAGGAGGTGAAAATCCAAGTTGAGAATGCAGCAAAAAATGCACCCGAGATGTCTGCCAGTGACGCTAAGAAGACCGAAAATACGACAGGCAGGTTAGCCGGCCTTATGACACCGATGAACAAAGAAATTGGAGAAAAGCTAAAAGCAAAAGGGAGGAAGGCCACGGCCTCGATGGCTAAAGAAAGCGCGCTTACTGTTGGTAGTGCCTTAGCTGGTTTGGTGAAAAATGACCAGAAAAAAGCAAGAGGAAGAAGAATGTGAGTTTAAATAGGTCCTTTGTTATTGGGTGCATGTTTTTTATGGTTGATAAAACTGTAGGGACCAACTTAAAGAACAAAAAGGTTTTTTAAAGGACACTGAGGCAATAAGGCAAGGCCTCGTTAAATTTGCGAAACATTCGCAACAGGCCGTAAAAGATGCGCCAGCTGCCAGAGCTAATGCCGTAAGTTCTAAGGCAAGAATTAAAGCGGTGACCAGGGGTGAAAGTGCACAAATAAGTACGGGCAAAAAAAATGGTATTGGACTGTAAACAAGAGAAGCAACTAAAGCAAGAAGCAGCCATATGGGTAAGTAGTAGTTAGAGGGGTGTGGTTTTACCGGATTTTAATCCGGGGTACTTGTTAAAATAATCGTAGAAAGGGGGCTATATCACTATAGCGCCCCTTTGCCGTATACGGCAGAACATAAGTAAGTTAATACTTTGAATAAAGTAAGAAAAATAATAAATATAAAACAACTAAGATCTTACCTTAAAACGCTCGTTGAGATGTTAGATAAGATTCCGATTAAAAGATACTATTATGGCAAATGAAGAAAAAGTAACAAGCAACATTTTTGAAAGAGCGGGAAGGTTATTTGGTGGGTTTGTTAAGGACCTGTCTAAAAGCCAAGAACAAAATATTGGAAAGCAGCAAGAAAATAAAGGGGCGAAGGTTGGGGCAGATAAAGAAAAGATACAGTCAAATCCTACGACAGAGATGAAAGCTACAATGGGAGCTGAAGATGATGCTCTATGGGAATCGGGGGCAGAACTCAATGAAGAGGCCAATCTGCAATTTGAGGACGCTGAAAAAGCTTTGGATGCTGAAAGGATGTCCCTTGAAGAAATCGGAAGCACGGTTACGACCGAAGAGAGTACCGATTTGGGGAAGGGAGAGGAAGCGCAAGCTGAAGTAGACGAAATAATAAGAGATATCAATAGTGGCGAGCAATATAATTGGGATTCTGATGAAATGGCTGAGGGCTTAGGGGAAGATCAATATTTAGACCAAGTAATGTATATCGCTGAAGAAGAAGAACTTATTGCCGCAGTTACCGAAGTGGAGGAGCCCGGAGAGGATGCACCCGATATAGCGGAACTTACCCCTGATGAATCAAAAGAGTATGATCAGTTAATGGCCGAGTTTGATAAGGACATGGCCGAGCTTGAACAGAAAGCGGAGGAGATTTTAGTGGAGGTACTCGGGGAGGAGTTGGGTGCTAAAGTTGCGAATGCAAAGGACCCTGTTGTTGAACAAGCATCCGAAGTAGATGAGAAGGTAGGATCTGAAATAACAGATGATAACACAGTAGATAGTTCATCGAGTCTTTTAGATTCGCTTAAACAGTACCATCAAGAAAAGGAGGTAGAAAAAGGACCAAGCTTAGAACCGGGAATTGATCAACATGGTTTGGCATATGAAGATGTAGAAGAAGAAGCTTCTAAAGGTATAGAAACTGATTTAGAATTGAAACATCCTATGGGTTTTACAGAAGATGAAAATATAGTCGAGTCTCCCGTAGTTGAGAATGAAAATGGCTCCGATCTAGACCCGCAGGCGTTTGAAAAGGAAGCAGGATTGGAACCGGAGAAAACCGACCCGTTGTCGCTTCTAGAAAAAGAACTGGTGGTACCTGATGCTAGAGATACGAGAAAAATAATGGAACTTCATGAGGCACTAATTTGTGCACCTGACGCCAAAGAACCCCGGCAGGGGGGGCACTTACCGCTATCGGGTACCCTAGAGAAAAGGGAGAAAAGGGTAAAGAATTTAGGTGAAGGGAAGGCCATACTGCAGGATTCGAAGGAACGTAAAGAGCGGTTAATAGCCGGTTACCAGGAAATATTAGATGTAAAGGCCGATGGCGCGGCATCACAAATTACCGATAATAGGCTCAAAGAAACCCAATCTGCTTGGAAAGAAGAAGTGGCTATGATTGATCGTATCATAGAGGCAATCGATACACGCATTGACATAAATGTAGGTTTTATTGAAAAGATGAAACCTAAGATGTCGGCACCTGTAACTACAAAAGAACCTGTTGAAAATGTTGCCCAGCCTTCGTCGCAAACCCAAAGTACTGGAGCAAAGAATGCGACAAACAAGCAGACGGGCCAACCTGCAAAGCAAGACTTTAGTTTGTTTAGAAGCCGAGCTCAAGAAGCATCGGAAGGGGCCAAGGCTTCTAAAGGAATCGCCCAAAGAGCTATGAATAAACTTGAAAAACTGAAGGGTATTAAGAATAAAAAAAAAGATGGGAAAGAAATGAAAAAGGGCAGAAAAAAGGGCATATAGTTTGGCTTGGAAAAGCAAACGAAATTTTCATAAGAGTTAATTTACTAACGGCTTTGCGGTGCTAGATTCCAAAAAGTTGTCAATAAACATAACCGTTTCAAGGGGTACTGTAGCAATACAGCGCCCCTTGGTCGTATAAGGGAGTGACTTAGGTAAGATAATAAGTATAGTAAAGTAAGTAAAATAAAAAAAATAGTAAGATGAAAAAAGAAAATAAAAATGAACTGTCGGAAACGAATTTAAGCCAGGAAAATAAAGGAGTTTTAGGTGCTATGAATGGCGAAGGAACTAAGCTTATAGCCGCACTAAGGCAACAAGAAGAAAAAAATGCAAAGATAGAGGATAACCAGGACCCTGCACTTGATGAATATGATATGGCGTATGAAGATCTTGCAGAAGATCCAGAGATGGGTCTTGCGCCAAGAAGTAATCAAGAGCAGGGAGGTATAGATCTTAACAAATTTGAAGATTCTTCTGTTTCGCACGAATCCGGTAAGGAAGACAAGGCTGCTGATTTTGATACATATGTAGATGAGAACGAACCTGCCACTGTTTTTGGGCAAGCTGCTGATTTTGATACATATGTAGATGAGAATGAACCCGCCACTATTTTTGGTCAAGCCCCTGATGAAGTGGGCGATACTACTCTATACGAGCAAGAAACAGATCGGTTGATGCAAGAAATGGACGACATCAACCCGGGTTATCCATCAGAATCGGGCTCCGATTTGAGTTCCGAAACGTACGATATAAATGGGGCGATTACAGCCTTGGAAGAACATGAGGAGGTGCTTGACCAAGGAATCCAAAATGCGGTTACAGAACCGACGGAAGACCAGATTTTTGATTTTAGTGAAGCTGACGATACTACTCTGTACGAGAGCGAAAAGGAAGGTTTGGAAAAAAAACCAACCGACAAAAAATTAAACAAGTTTACAGAGGCCCTTAATAAAAAGACTGGCAAGGAATTAAAGAGGGCGGCCAAAGCGACCGAGAAGCTAGCCAAGAACGTCAAGAAAGAAGCTAAAGAAATTACCAATATTGGCGGGGTCTCAGAAGGGTTAAAGGAAATGGCCAAAGCCTCGATGAAGGGCATGGGAGCGCTTGCAGATGCAGCCATGACAACCAATAGTGACGTGCAAAAAAGTAGATTTGGTGAAGCGCATAAAGCGGCCCAAAAAGGAAGTGCCGCCGCCGGGCACGTCAAAAATACCCTAAAAAGCAAGATAAGTAACAGGAGAAATAAAGGGCGCGGTATGTAGGTTTTGGTATGGGTGTTTTTGGACCTTTCTATGCTATGAATATCCAGGTTTTAACAAAAACGATAGTAAACCTCGGGGCAAGCCCGTGAGGCATTGAAAGGAAGTTTAACATTCGATTTCGACCTAAGTGTCGTAACATATAAATCTCGATTATCGAGTAAAAATGCACTAAAGATCGTATTTTAGGGGTGCTGTAGCTTTTTAGATACACCCCTAACCTAAAATTTAAATATGAACTTTTTTGGAAAACGACCGCTCATTGTGTATGCCTTGCTATGTTTGTTCATTTCCTGCAAGAACAACGAAAAACCCGTTTCGACCGTGAAAGAGGAAATGACCGCTGCTACCTACAAGGAGGCCTATCGGCCCCAATTTCATTTTTCACCCCCTCAAAATTGGATGAACGACCCCAATGGCTTGGTATATCACCAAGGAATATATCATTTGTTTTATCAGTATTACCCAGAAGATAGTAAGTGGGGTCCTATGCACTGGGGCCATGCAACAAGCGAAGATCTGGTGCATTGGGAGCAGAAGCCCATTGCCTTGTTCCCAGACGAGCATGGGTATATTTTTTCGGGTAGTGCAGTGGTAGATAGTGCCAACAGCGCTGGTTTTGGAACAATAGAGAATCCGCCCTTGGTGGCCATTTTCACCTATCATGATCCTGATGGTGAAAAAGCAAAAAAGAAAGACTTTCAAACCCAGGGCATTGCCTATAGCTTAGACAATGGGGATACTTGGGTGAAGTATGAGGGGAACCCTGTTATCGGAAATGAAGGCATCAAAGATTTTCGCGATCCCAAGGTTTTTTGGTACGAACAGGACCAAAAATGGGTCATGGCTTTGGTGGCAGGGGATCATTTACAATTGTGGGGCTCGGCCGATCTGAAATCGTGGGAGAAATTAAGTGAATTTGGGCATAAAAAAGGAGCCCATGGCGGCGTATGGGAATGCCCCGATCTTTTTAAGCTAAAAGTAACCGGTTCCGAGCTGGAAAAATGGGTGCTCTTGATTAGTATAAATCCCGGTGCGCCCAATGGTGGCAGTGGAACCCAATATTTTGTCGGGGATTTTGATGGGCAGCGTTTCACCACCGATCAGGAAGATGCCAAATGGATTGATTACGGCACCGATAACTACGCAGGTGTAACCTATAACAACATCCCAGATGGGGAACGCATCTTTATCGGTTGGATGAGCAATTGGAACTATGCCCAGGCAACACCTACCGAAACTTGGCGCAGCGCGATGACGCTTCCAAGAACCTTGTCCTTACAAAAAATAGGAACGGGGTATACGCTTTTTAATTACCCCGTGGCACAGTTGAACCAACTAGTGGGGGCAAGCGAAAAAAAGGATAAAACCCTAGAAATCGGAGCCAAGGATACGATACCCTTTGATCATTTGAACCAAGCGGAAATTAAATTTAAGACCACCTCTAAAGACTTTGTATTGAGTTTAAAAAATACCAAAGGAGAAGAATTGGTACTTACCATAACCAGCGACCAGAAACTATTTCTTTTAGACCGCATCGTTTCGGGAAAAACCGATTTTAAAGAAACGTTTGCCAATACCATTCAACAAATGCCGGTAGACCAATTGCCCGAGGGGGAGTATGAAGTACGTGCCTTAATAGATCGATCCTCGGTAGAGGTGTTTCTAAACAAAGGACAGTATGTGATGACAGCACAAGTATTTCCCAATGAACATTATCAATTGCTCGAAATTGAAAACACCGGAGCGGCCGCCTTGGAAATTACAAAACTAACGGTAAATGCGGTGAGTAAAATCTGGTAAATTAGATCTATAAAGTAAGGGATTTCTGTCTTTTTATGAATATTCCGGACAATTTTGTTTTTATTATTGTAGTTCATCGATTTTCCATACTAAACATAGATTTTAACAGTTTTACATAGTGTTAATAAAAATTCAGGAGCCCACCTGACTTATGCCTACACTATGAATTCAAATTGTAACAACGCTTCTTTGGGCGTTTATGTCCCTACAACTAGCAGTCCTTGGAATAGTAAAAAAATAAAACATTTATATAAGCGCGTCGCTTTCGGTATTTCACCTGCCGATGCCGAACTTCTCTTAGGTGAAAATCCGGCAGAGGTTGTCGATGCGCTCATCGATGAAGCGCTTGCAAAGCCCTTGATGGCAAAACCTTCTTGGGCCGATGATTTTGACCCGGCAAACCCAGTTGATATAGAACCTAGAAGAGAATGGTGGGTTACCTATTTACAGGCCATGTTCGAGAACGGGTTGCGAGATCGCCTTAGTTTTTTCTGGAGCAATCATTTTGTGACGGGTATTCAGGGGTATCAATGCCCTAGCTATATGTATCGTTATACTAGGTCGCTGCAAACGAAGGCCCTTGGTAATTTTAAAACGTTCATACATGAAATAGGCCTTGAATCGGCGATGTTATCATATTTAAATGGTAATCAGAATACCAAAAACAGACCGAACGAAAACTATGCGCGAGAGTTATACGAACTCTTTGCTCTTGGTGAAGGCAACGGCTATACCCAAATAGATATAGAAGAAACGGCAAGAGCGCTTACAGGCTATAATAGAAGAGATTCGCGTTGTTCCCCCTTCTATTTTGTGGAAAACAACTTTGACAACGAAGATAAAACCATTTTTGGTAGAACAGGAAACTGGGGCTACGACGATGTCATAGATATACTGTTCGAAGAGCGCGGCGCCCAGGTAGCCAAGTTCATAGTCGAAAAGCTATATAAATTCTATGTACATCCCGAACTTCCACAAAACCCGACAATTATTAATGAGTTGGCAACTACCTTTGAGAGTGGTGGCTTTGAGATTGTACCCGTTATTCGACAATTGTTGAAGAGCGAACACTTCTTTAGTGTGGATACAACAGATGTTATCATTAAAAGTCCCGTAGACTTATTTTTAACCTTCTATAAGGACGCCGCTCTTGTTCCTCCAGACCGTGATTATATGTTAAACATATTTCGGTGGGCAAGGTTGTCGAACCAAGTCGTACTAGAGCCGCCAAATGTAGCCGGATGGCAGCGCGATAAGGATTGGATCAGCTCGCCCACTTTAATAACACGGTGGACCTATTTGGAACGCATTGTACGAGATCAATTTCGTTTGAACGAAGACCAATTCCGATCCTTGGCACTTTCTATTACCGGGCCCAGCGGCGATGTGGAATATGTGAGCCGCTCCCTTGTTGATTGGTTCTTACCGGCAGATTTACTCTCTTTACAAGACTATGAAAATGCCTTGGACGTTTTTAAATCAGACGCTGTTCCAGAAAATTATTACGAAGATGGTACTTGGGACCTCGACTATGAAGCGGTTCCCAAACAGGTATGTCTCCTTTTGACCCATATTGTTAAACAGCCCGAGTTTCAAATAAAATAGCCTACTATGTACCACAGAACAATTGCAAAAGCGCATAAAGATGCACATTCGCACGATCACGAACACAAGGTATGGAGCCGAAGATCTTTTTTACAAGCACTTGGTATCGGATCTACCGGTAGTTTAATGCTTGCCGGAAACCAGTTGAGCGCCTCTTCGGTATCACCCTTGGCCATGGCCTTGAACAAATCGGACAACGATAACATTTTGGTCTTGATCCGCTTGGCAGGCGGAAACGATGGGCTGAATACAATTGTACCAGTGTATGATTTTGATACCTATGCCAATGCAAGGCCCTCTATTTATCATAAGCAAAGCGATTTGATTTCTTTGGATAGTGATTTTGGCATGCCCGATTACATGCAGCCCCTAGAACCTATGTGGGGCGATGGGATGATGAAAGTCGTACACGGGGTGGGCTATGAAGGTCAAAACCTTTCACATTTTAAATCATCGGATATTTGGGCAACCGCAAATACCGAGTACGGTAGTGATCTTACCCAAGGTTGGTTCGGTAAATACTTTAAGGAGAGCTACCAGGATTTTTTATTGACTCCGCCCGAAAAACCACTTGCCATTCAGATTGGCAGCATCGGAAATCTAATTTTCAATAATGAGGGCGAACAGTTTGCGTTTCTCGTTTCAAACCCGAGGCAACTTGAGAATATTGCCAAGAATGGAGTGCAGTTTAATGTGAATGATTTGAACCTCGATTGCAAGTCGGGGCAACAACAAGAATTTTTAAGGGCTACCTCGAACTCGACCTATATCTATTCAGGTGTCATCAGTGAGGCGTATAACAAGGCCGCCAACAAGATGGAATATGCTGACAATAAGATAGCCGATCAATTGGCGATCATTGCGCGCTTGATCAAAGGAAATCTGGGGACCAAGGTATTTATGGTCACCTTGAACGGTTTTGATACCCATGCAAATCAGCCCGAGAGACATGCCGAGCTAATGGGCGACCTTTCGAAGGCCATAAACGACTTCTATAAAGATTTGGAGGAAACGGGCCATCATGAAAAAGTGCTAGGGATGACTTTTTCCGAATTTGGAAGAAGATTTACCGAAAATGGCTCCAATGGTACCGATCATGGCGCCGCTTCCCCTACGATGTTTTTTGGGCCTGCCCTCAACGGGAACGGCTTTGTGGGGAATCATCCAGATCTTGGTGATTTAGACAGAAATAAAAACCTAAAGAGCACGAACGATTTTAGATCCCTGTACGCATCTGTATTATCCCAATGGCTATGCATAGATCAAGCAAGTGTAAACAATGCCCTAGCGGGTGATTATGAGAACTTGGATCTTGGTTTCTCTTGCAACGCGGAGGTGCCCGAACCAATAGATCCAACAGACCCTATTGCCGAGGTGCCGGAAGCATTTACCCATAAACCTGTTTATGATGCGGAAAGCAACCCTTCGATCGCATTGAACATAAACCGGGCGATGCATGTAGATATTCAATTATATGCCATCAACGGACAGCAGATCGGAACAGTAAGGAATAGCTTTATGAGTGAAGGAACCTATGTGATGAGTATTAAGGAATCCTTGACCGATGAGACCTTGACGACCGGGGAATATATTTACCGAGTTACTACACATGAAGGTAGTTCTAGTAAGATAGTTCTAATTAGATAAGTTCTATATCTAATCACCCTATACCCTAAATCATGAAACCTACTATAACTCTTATCGCTTTTTTATTTTGTGCTTTTTTATATTCACAACGTACCGTTTTTCCTGGGCAGGATTTGCTGTATCCCTACTTAAACGACCCTTCTTTTGTTGGGGCGCAGCAAAGGGTAGAGGTAACAGGAATGTTGCAGGTATCGGATGTAGAACGAAAACAGACTTCTCAATACATATTTGCGCAAATACCGATATATGATAATGTAACTTTTGGAATCGATTATTTCAAAGATCGCTTTGATTATTTCAGTTATTCGGCAGCGATGGTAAGTACTGCCTTTACAATTGGCAGAAAAGATCACTTTCTTACGATAGGGGCATCTGGTGGCCTCGATACACGGCAGCAAGAGCGTATTCCGTTAGATCAATTGCCAACAGATGAAAATTTTGCACCCGATATTAATGCGAGCAACCGTGCATTTACGTATCGGGGAGGGCTGCATTATACCCTTAGAAGTTTAACAGTAGGTGGGTTTTATAATAAAATGCCTATTCAAACGGTAACACTTAGAGATGGGTTGGAAGACTTATTGGAATATCGGGTCGAAGCGGGCTTTACCGCCTATGCACAATTCGGCATAAAGACCAGTGCCGATTTAACCCTAACCCCGATCGTTCGCTACCTCGGTTATGATGACGAAGGAATTTATGAAGGTGCCTTACGAGCCGATTTTAAAGATCGGGTAAGCGTAAGCATATCCTATAAAAATGAATATTCGGTAAATCCCGCATTGCAGGTGTATTTGTTCAACGCACTTCATATAGGATACTCCTATGAAATGTCACTTGGAGAGTACGATTTTGGTGACGTTCACGCCTTGAGCCTTTCCTATAAATTTAAAAAAGGCGAAGGGGAAGAAGGCCCTGAGTGGGAAGAGAATGCAAGGGAGACAACGAAAAAGATAGCGGCCATAACCGCTCCGAAAAAGAAAAAAGAGCCAAAGAAAGATCCTGTTCCCGAACCAGTTGAAGAAACGGGAGCACCAAAAGTAACGGCACCCGCCCCCCAAGAAACAGTAGTAGTGCAGACGCCCGAAGTAGATAAAGAAGCGGTAAGGCGACCCAAGGCGATCGATAAAACGGTAGATAAAAATACACACCTTTTAAAGTCGGGTTACTATGTGGTTATCGGCAGTTTTGCTTCGTTCGAAGAAGCACAAAATGCCCAAAAACGATTTGCCAAAATGGAATATTACACCATCATTGGTAAGAAAGATCCGAATAGCAGATTTTACTTGATCGTTGATTCCGACACAACAAAACCAGAGGCTATTAAAAGACTCAGCGCCCATAAGCTCGATAGGAACTTTAAAGATCCTTGGCTTATGACGGTCAAGTAATGATTGTGAAGTTGATCTAAGGTTTAGTGGTTTTATGGTAATTGTCTGCAAATGCAATGGGCATACCGCTCGACCCGGCAGAGCGGTATAAATCTTTGACAATCATAATAAAATAATTGACCCATAGATTAACGATACTAAAAAAAAGTCCCTGCTTTTACGCAAGAACTTTTTTTTAGTTGAAGTTGGTAGCGGTTAGTTCTTTGGCCATGGCTTCCAAGTCAATGCCCAAAACTTCTTTGTTGACCTGTAGTATGGTATGCTTCAAATCATCTGGCAGGTTTTTATACCCCTCTTTGGCTCCTAATATCATGCCGGCAATGGCTGCGACAGTATCATTATCACGCCCATAGTTCGTAATGAACTGTAAGGTCGTCGTAAAATCGCCCTCTCCGAATTGTAGGCCCGTGATTAATATTTGCCAAATCTCCCCAGCGTGAAAGGCAATCGACCGTTGGTCTTTTTCTAGCAATTGATGGATCATTTCTTGTCGCACCCAGTCTTTCTGGTTTCCTGGATACCCTTCGGGTATTTTATAAATCAAGGAGTCTTTGGCTATCAACGAATCGATCAATACCAGTTCTTTTACTACGCGAACACTTTTGATAGAACTTTCTAAAATAGCATAGGGGATGCGACCTACCAATCTGCTATCTTGGTACCCCAACGGATCCACGAAGGTAGCGGTGTTTAAAATAGAATCAAGATCCGCGGTTCGCAAGGCCATATGCGTCATAGCGGCAACAAGTCCTGAAATGTCCTTGGCATACCCAAGGTCAAAAAGGGCATGCTCATAAGCGGTTGTATACGCTTCCTCTGGGTTTTTTGCCAATAGGCCGAACATAGGAGTGTACAATTGTCCGGCACACGACATTTCTCCCCCATAAAAGCGGTTTAATGCCAGTTGGTAGGCCTCAGGTCCCTTTTGGAATGCCATAGAAACGCGTGCCCATTCCTTGATCCATTCCATTTTTTCGATACGTTCGTCCAAGGCGCCGGTATCGGTCAACACCTCTTGGTCTCCCAAAGTTTTTACCACACTCTGGTAATAATCCGATATGAATTGGGAAAAGTTTGCTGCATTTAACGCTTCACGGTTGGCATTAAAGTATTTGACCATAAGGAGTTTCCAACGGGTATCGTCTGTAGTGGCACCTGCAAGAAGATTATGGTCCCAAGGACCTTCCGGTGATTGCGGTCGAACAGCTGGGGTTAGTTCTTTGATATAGCCATAGGTGAGTTGAATATCGCTTCGGTTCCACATTTCGGTGCTGGCGCCCATTGCATCCCCAATAGCCGACCCGACCAAAGCGCCAAGAACCTTGTCATAATATACCTCTTTGGAGAGTAATAAGCGCTCATGCGTATCGCCGGTTTTTTTGGGAGATGGTAAATCTACCTTCGAACTAGGGCGTTTACAAGCAATTCCCAAAGTGATAGCTGCGCTTATTAATAGAAGTGCGAGTTGTTTCAATTTACTTTTTTTTAGTATGGCCATCCAATAAATGGGCATCTTTGGTTGCTTCTATCCAAGGATCATTTGATGTGCCTTTTGTAAAAGATACTGCTTTTCTTCAATAGTTCTGTTCAATGGCAATTGGGCAAGGCCGATCAATCGGCGCATTATTTCGATTCCGGCAATCTGTGCGGTTAGCGTACGATCAATAGTTTTCGGGTAATGATCTAAGACCATATCAAGATATTCCTCTTTCATAGATGCTAGTATGCAATGGGCAGCAAGCACCCCTACATCAAATTCGGCAAAGCCCAAAAAACTAAATTCGGGATCTAGTACATACAATTGGTCTTTTTGGGTCATCCAACTACCAGGGTAGTAATCTCCATGCAACAGTACCGACCCTTTTGATAAATACCTCTTGCCAATTTCGGTTACCTGTGCGGCAAGGGCCCAATCTTTTTTGTATGGTAGGGAAAGTGCCTGTAGCCCTTCTTGAACCGTGTCTAGCTCAAAACCGTTGTCCATAAAAAAAGGAAGCACAAATATATGTTGGTGATTCAGCTGTCGTAATACAGCGTTATCCGGGAAATTCTGGGGGGCATCACTTTGGTGAATTTCGATAAGAATAGCGACCAATTTTACCAAGGTGCCAGTAGCAATGGTACCCTTTTCATATACATACGACATATCGTCGCACTGTCCCAAGTCTTGCAATTGCAGTATATGGTCTTGCGCGTCGTAGTTCAAGATAGCAGGGAAATGGTTCGAAAGCCGAGCATCTTCAAGAGTACGATAAAACTCATGTTCCACCCCGATGCGTTCTAAAGGAGCCGCTATCTGCTGGTACTTTTGTACGTAGGGCCTTGATTGTTTTAGGATAAAGGAGCGTACATTGGTTTGTATGCGAAGCACCACGTTCATATTACCCTCGCCCGGTTTTTCGATATGTTCAACTCTTTCCTCTTCTGAAATCCACCCCTTGCCCGACAAAAATGTCTCGATTGCCAAGAGTGGTGTATGTATGTCTAAATTGTTCAATTGCCACAAAATTTAAGAATCTAAAAGTCTTCTATGATAATTTATCTGCCCTAAATGATAGGTGAGGTGGGTTGCCAAATGGGTTAGGAAATACCCGGTGGTCATTTTTTCCTTGAATACGCGAATGGGGTATTCCTCGGAAAGACTTTTTTCGGATAACTGGTTAAGTGCATCTTCTACCATTCGTTGGGTCGCCGCTATTTGTTCGATTAAATCTGCCTTAGGAACGTCCTTTAAGGAGAATTCAAGATCACGTTGACGTACATAGCCCGTATTAGCAAGGGTAGTGCCTATAAAGGCGTTGATATTTCCTGTTAAATGCAAACAAAGGTTACCGCCCGAATTGGAAATTTCGTTGTCGGTTCTCCAAAGCGAATCCTCGTTTTTATAGCTGCCTATTTCGTTCTTAAGTTTGTTGAGGTCGCGCTTAAAAAGCTGCTGTAAAATTGGGATGAGCATGAGATCAATGTTTGCTTAGTACTGTGTTTAAATGCCCATTGCGAACACTTTGAGAATACACGAAGATACCGATCTTTTGCAATCAAGCCGAATCTTGTACTTGATAGAAATAAAAACCCAGGCTTTTGACCTGGGTATCTTGTTTTTCTTTAGAGTTAGCGGATCATCACATGCATGATGACAAAAATGGTAATTGAAAGAATGAGGCAACTTATTGCTGCGATGATGTTCTCGGGATTCAGTTCTTTCTTGATTATTACTAGCATCGTTTTCATAATAAGTTCTTTGGAGCAAATTTCATACTGTTGACGGTATTGTAAAAAAGAATCGGATGAAGCGAAAAAAAGTAGGCTCAAAAGAAACGCGAATCCCAATGGTCGAAACAACGGGTGTTTGGTCGTAAAGATGGTTGTATAACCGAGTTTTTGATTAATTGATACTCGGTTTTTAGTTAACCAAAAAAACCGCTCCATTTCTGAAGAGGCTTTTTTTGAGTTCGAACTCCGATTTTTTATATGTTGTTCTGCTTTAGAGATCTACCAAACTATTTTTTTTTGGCCCTTCTTTTCTTTGCTAACAATAGTAGTTTAATGAGGCCTTTTTGTTGGAAGAAAGCTCATTACTATATGAAGTGATTTAAACTTTTTTATTTCTTTTCTTTTGATTTTTTTTCAATGCTATTGCCATGAATTCCAAATAGTTGAATCCTTTCCAACTTTCTACTGTAGTGTCGAACCTATTGAGTAGTGAACGATAGCTGCCCATCCATGCATTTGTCCTTTCAACGGCATATCTTTCATCGTAAAGGTCTTGGTCGAAATATTCGTCCCTGTAAAGGTTCCGGCGCTTCATTCTTTTGATAAACTTTTCAAGGAACATAGCCTGTTCTTTTGATGCACATTCTTTGGATAGGACCATTTCCCAGTCATCGGCGGCATTTGTAAAACCTTTTTTGAAATAGTGATTTTTATGTTGAATCGGTCTATGTCCTATGTACGGGGTCTCCCGATATAATATCGTTTTAGAGAATTGCTATGTAAGAGGTATAGGAAATGCATCGTAGTGTAACTAAAAAACCCCCGCTAACGCAGGGGTTTTAAGTGGTACCTCCAGGAATCGAACCAGGGACACACGGATTTTCAGTCCGTTGCTCTACCAACTGAGCTAAGGTACCAGTACTTTATATATATTTTCTTCTAAAAGAAACTGGCTTAAAATTCACTAAGGATGCCCTTAGGCGGGTGCAAATATAATTTCAAATTTGCGATATCCAAACAAAAAAGTAAAAAAAGCTGCTAGGGTTGTTTTCCATTTTATAATCTTTGCAGTATGAATCTGATTATTGACGCAGGAAACACCTATGTAAAGTATGCTGTCTTCAATAGGGAGCTACTGGTTTTTCGAAAGGAAAGTGTACTTTCGGAAGTCGTCATGTCGGTTAAGAAAATTTGCGAGCAATACCCTAAAATTGAATGGGCAATACTTTCAACTGTTAATAATCTAGATACGAAAGTGGTAGTCTTGTTATCGGTTTACTGTAAGTTGCACCAACTCAGTCACCGCAGCGCGGTACCTTTCAAAAATTCATACGCTTCCCCACAATCATTAGGAGTTGACCGTATTGCGTTGGCTACTGCGGCCTTTTACCACAACCCCAAAGGCAACACTTTGGTCATAGATGCAGGCACCTGCATTACCTACGATATGGTAAACGATTATGGGGAATATTTGGGCGGGGCTATTTCTCCCGGACTTAATATGCGCTACAAGGCCCTGCATCAACAAACCGCTCGCTTACCCTTATTAAGCCCCGAAGAGATTCCCGACTTCATCGGAAATGCCTCTTCAAGTAGTATTCATAGCGGGGTAATTAACGGCTTATGTCATGAAATTGAGGGCTTCATAGGGCAATATAATTCCCGTTTCACAGATTTAACAGTTATTTTAACAGGCGGTGATGCTCAATTTTTGTCAAAACGATTAAAAAATACCATATTTGCGGATTCCAATTTTCTCCTACTAGGGCTGAATTATATACTGGAATACAATAAGCATTAAATGGTAAAAAATCTTATTATTGCTGTACTATGTCTTACAGCAGCAGGTGTTTACGCACAGAATGGCACCGTATCTCCCTACTCGTATTTTGGTATCGGTGACT